>JAJYGL010000212.1:0-1705 GCA_021790625.1 Pseudomonadota bacterium
GGCGCGGTAAAGCCAATGCTCACTCCCGGCACAGAAAATTGGATATTCATCCAGGCAAACGATGATGATGCCCAACACAACAACATCACCCCTACCAATTTCTTCATAAAACGCATATTTTTCCTCTCGTTTTCATCGCAGGCAACACGCCTGCATAATAATCTTTGAGATGCAACGCCATATTCTGTCTGCGTCCATTGCAACCATTCATGAAATGTTTGAGTCAAATGCTTCAAAGTGTTCCGGTTTTCCGTCCACAGCAAAATCCCTCCCAACAAAATGGATGGGGAATTTCATGAAATACTGATAAAGATAGTTGAAAATCGCACCCAAGCATCGGATAATCAGACAATCGTCAGCTTGCTTTGGATTCTAGCATAGCCCCTGACAAAAAATTTACGGTGAAACACTTTGTAACAACCTGGCGTAAAAAACATGGACATCCAATCCTATTTACTGATTCTGGTCGGTACGGTATTCGTCAACAATATCGTGATGGCGAAAATTCTGGGCATGTGCCCGTTTTTCGGCGTTTCCAAAAAACTGGAAACCGCCATAGGCATGGGTGCGGCAACCACTTTTGTGCTTACACTGGGTTCCGGCACCAGTTATCTGATTAACCAATACTTGCTTGGTAATGATCTCACCTACCTGCGCACACTATCGTTCATCGTCGTCATTGCTGGCATTGTCGGTTTCACAGAAATGTTTGTGCGCAAGACCAGCCCGGTCTTATTCCGCGTATTGGGTATTTATCTGCCTCTCATTACCACCAACTGCGCGGTATTGGGTATCCCTTTGCTGAATGTTCAAGCGCACCACAATTTCATTCAATCATTGTTTTTCGGCTTTGGCGGCTCGATTGGTTTTTCCCTGTCGCTGATTCTGTTTGCCGGTTTGCGTGAACGCCTGGATGGTGCTGATTTGCCAGCTGTTTTCCGTGGCACCAGCATCGCGATGATCACAGCTGGCATCATGAGTCTGGCCTTCATGGGTTTCTCCGGTATGGTCAGGCCATGATTACCGCTATTCTGGTCATGTCCGGTCTGGCCATCGTGCTTGGCGCATCGCTGGGTTTCGCTGCGGTGCGTTATAAAGTGCAAGAAGATCCACTGGTAGAAAAAATCGATGCCATTCTGCCACAAACGCAATGCGGTCAATGTGGCTTTCCCGGCTGCCGCCCTTATGCCGAAGCCATTGCCGCCGGCAAGGCGGACATCAACCGTTGCCCTCCCGGCGGCGAGGCAGGCATTCACAAACTGGCCGAGTTGCTGGGCGTGGAATTCAAGCCGCTGAATGCGGAAGTAGGTGAACCAAAACCAAAATCAGTCGCCGTCATCGATGAAAGTATGTGTATCGGTTGTACATTGTGTCTGCAGGCATGTCCGGTGGACGCCATTCTGGGCGCAGCCAAACAAATGCACACCGTCATTGCCAGTGAATGTACTGGTTGTGAATTATGTGTCGCACCCTGCCCGGTCGATTGCATCCACATGGAACCAGTCGCAGAAACCATCAAAACCTGGAAATGGAAATATCCAGTGACCCCGATTACTGTCGCCCATTCATAGCCTCTTCATTTTCATTCCCACATAATGACCGATAGATTACATACTTTTCACGGTGGCATTCATCCGGAAGAGCACAAAACCTTATCCACTACCCGTCCCATTGCGCAAGCGCCCATTCCTGCCCGTCTGATTGT
>JAJYGL010000212.1:2324-3768 GCA_021790625.1 Pseudomonadota bacterium
CAGCTCATCAAAATCATTACCGGGCGCGAAGTCCCCTCCGGGGGACGTTCCACCGACATTGGCGTTGCCACATTCAATGTCGGTACTGCATTGGCGGTACACCGCGCGGTCAATCTGGGCGAACCCATGGTTTCGCGGGTGATCACTGTCACCGGCAACGTCGGTCAGGCACAAAACTTTGACGTGATGCTCGGTACGCCGATGCAAGACCTGATCGCACTCACCGGTTCGTCACCCGAACCCATTTCCGGTGTCATCATGGGTGGGCCGATGATGGGTATCGAAATAACAGATTTGCATGCCCCTGCTGTCAAGGCTACCAATTGCATCTTGGTCAAATCCAGCACCATGTTTCCACCGCCACCACCTGCCATGGAATGCATCCGTTGCACACGCTGTGCGGAAGCCTGCCCGGCAGAACTGCAACCACAGGCACTATACTGGTTTGCACGCAGCAAACATTTCGATAAAGCGCGCGAGCATGCGTTGTTCGACTGCATTGAATGCGGCTGTTGCAGTTATGTTTGCCCCAGCCACATTCCACTGGTACAGTACTACCGCTTTGCCAAAAGTGAAATTGCCGCCACCGAAGCCAACGAACGTGCGTCCAACCTTGCCCGTCAGCGTCATGATGCCCGCACGACTCGCCTGGAGCGCGAAGCGCGTGAACGCGCGGAACGATTGGCACAAAAGTCGGCTGCGAAACCTGTCGGCGATGAAGCAAAACAGGCAGCCATCGATGCAGCAATAGCCCGCGCGCAAGCCCAACAACCCACTAACGAGTAACCCAGATGCTGTCCTCCCCCTATGTTCTGGCACCCAGTAGCGTACCCCGCATCATGTTTACCGTGTTGCTGGCGCTGTTGCCTGCCATTGCGATTCAAATCTGGCTGTTTGGCCCCGCCATTCTGATCTCGCTTGCCATTGCGACCATTAGCGCACTGGGATTCGAAGCCTTCGTATTAAACCTGCGCGAACGTCCGGTATGGCCGGCCATCAGCGACGGCAGCGCTATTCTGACTGCATGGCTACTGGCTCTGTCGATTCCGTCGATTGCACCGTGGTGGCTGACCGTGACGGGGATGTTTTTCGCCATTGTGATTGCCAAACACCTGTATGGAGGATTGGGCAACAATGTGTTCAATCCCGCCATGGTTGGTTATGCCGCACTGATTGTTTCTTTTCCCGTACCAATGACGCACTGGGCAGCGCCTGATAGCCTCGCACACCATTATCTGAATGGCATCGATGCCATCCATTATATTTTCAACCACCAACTACCCGAAGGCTGGTCGCTCGATGCCATCAGCAGCGCCACGCCATTGGACACGCTGCGTACACAACTAAAATTGCACCACAGCGTCAGCATGATTCGCCAGATGCCGATATTCGGCCAATTAGCCGGGCGTGGCAGTGAAATGGTCGCACTGGCCTATCTGGCCGG
>JAJYGL010000212.1:4333-5560 GCA_021790625.1 Pseudomonadota bacterium
ACACCATCACACTTCAGCACAGTGATGCGCTGGGCAACGAAGAAAAAACCAGCCTCGCCTGGCAAGCACGCGCCAACCAGACACCCGTAGCCATCGTCTTACCTGTGACAGCGCCTGACGGCTATGGCGGCAGTATCCGACTGCTGGTCGGTGTCGACATCAATGGACAAGTGACTGGCGTACGCGTGGTCGAGCACCACGAAACACCCGGCCTTGGTGATTACATCGATCTCGCCAAAAGTCAGTGGATACATATTTTTGATGGCAAATCACTGCAAAACACCCCCGATAAAGCCTGGCAAGTAAAAAAAGACGGTGGAGAGTTCGATTATGTCACTGGTGCCACCATCACACCTCGTGCCGTCATTGCTGCTGTCCACCGCGCATTGCAATATGTCGCGGCACACCACGCACAACTGTTTGCACAACAGCCAGGGAAGCGCTGATTACTCCTCCATGAGCCGCGCTGCGGGCCAAATCGGGAAGACCGTGACGTGTACAGCGCAGGAACACCACCCCTTTTCCATGCATTTTTCTGTACGTATGAAACTATTTTGCCTGTACAATTTCGAACGGAGTGATATTAAATTTGATGCCATCGAGCATAGTGTCCCATGACACAATCTTGGGTGTATAATTTCCCCAAGATCGCTAATTTATTCCGCTATTCTGCACGTAGCCACATGCGTTCCTTGACTGATTTTAATCTTGATTTTAATCTGTCAAATGGAACCGGAGCAAAACCATGAATCCTTCTTATCGTGAAATCATCGCCAACGGTTTATGGAAACAAAACCCCAGCATGGTGCAAATTCTGGGTATGTGCCCTCTGCTGGCCATCAGTACCAGCGTAGTGAATGCACTCGGTTTGGGCATTGCCACCGCGCTGGTCATGACGTTCAGCAATGCTGGCGTGTCGCTGATCCGTAACCATGTCAGTCATGATACCCGCATCCCGGTTTACATCCTGATCATCGCCGCACTGGTCACCATCATCGACATGACCATGAACGCTTTTTTTCACCCTCTCTATCTCGTACTCGGCATCTTCGTGCCGTTAATCGTTACAAACTGTATCGTATTGGCACGTACCGAAGCATTTGCGTCCAAAAATTCTTTTCTACCTTCTCTGCTCGATGGTTTCATGATGGGTATGGGCGTCACGCTGGTACTGCTGGTATTGGGCGGAATGCGCGAACTGGTGGGTAAAGGCACGCTGCTGTCCGG
>JAJYGL010000212.1:6226-9981 GCA_021790625.1 Pseudomonadota bacterium
AAAAAGACGTTGATCGGTCGTCATTAAATGCCGACATTCCTTGTGAATGACCCGCGCCAAAAATTGCAGACGAAGCAAAGTCTTTTTATCCGGCCTGTGCGTCATAACCGTATCCCTTCCGAAAAAGCCGCCTCATGAATCGGGGTACGCTTCAAGTTTGGTGCCGATATCAATACATCCACTTTACGTCCATACACCAAGCGCGATACTTTGGCCGAAAACTGCGCAGCCAGCAACGCCGGGTTGTCCACCGGTTCGGTAAAATCCAGCAAAAGATCAATGTCGCCACCTCGTCTGGTTTCATCTACCCGACTACCGAACAGATACAGCGCTCCCGTACCGAACTGAGTGTGAAACGCCCGTTTGATGGCATCAATCACCGTCGCCTGCAATCTCATGACTGGTTTTCTGCCGTTAATATATCGGTATGGGTAGTTCAAGTCCCAAAGAAAATGAGCCAACGCAAACATCGTGCGAAGGTCTCACTGTAGGAAACATGATACTATAATCTTGCAACAGAAAACAAAAAAAGCATTATTATCACGCCTCGTTATATCATCACGCCTCGCACAGAATTCTGTCTATGCGCCGCCCAATGC
Organism: Pseudomonadota bacterium; assembly: GCA_021790625.1. Taxonomy (GTDB): domain Bacteria; phylum Pseudomonadota; class Gammaproteobacteria; order Burkholderiales; family Sulfuriferulaceae; genus Sulfuriferula. The sequence continues at coordinate 6,826 of JAJYGL010000212.1, forward strand.
CTTGCGCAGCGCCACCATATCCACGGCTGCCTCGGTACGCGCCTGCGCCAACAATAATTGTGTATCGTCCAGCGCCAATTGTGCAGCCAGCAACGCTGAGGTATTCACCGGTTCGGTAATACGTGTGTTCGTCATTCAAACCGTGGATTTCCGTCACAGACAACGGTCGCAGAGGCACAAGTTGGCACAAGTTGGCGCAAGTGCCGCTGAGACTGAGATCACATGAATTCGGCAAATTTACAGGCAGCACCATCTGGCGAACTTGTGTCCGGCCAGATAACATACAAATCCTTTTGAGGCGGATCTTCAGCAAACGGAATGACGCATAACGTACCTGCTGCCTGTTCTTGCGCCACAGTGGCACGCAGCGCAAGCGAAATACCAAGACCCGACTGAACCGCACGTTTGACCGCTTCGGTACTGCCCAACTGCATCGATATGCCGATGCTGCTTGCCGCTTCCTTAAAATAACTTTGCAACAGGCGTCCGGTTCCGGTTCCCGCCTCTCCACCAATCAGGTTGCAGCCAACCAGACGATCTTTTTCGATGTATGGCAACGTACTCCATGGATGATCGGGCGCGACAATGACCACCAAATCCTCTCGACCCCAAATCCTGGCATGGAATCCTGGTCGGTTATCCCACCACTCCATAATGGCGACATCGATCTCAAGATTCTGCATTTTGTCTGCAATCGTTGGGTTTGAACCAATCACCAAATCATATGGCTGCATTCCACCATTCTCGTGCAGAAATTCTTTCAAGCGGGGGGGTAATAAGTAGATGCCGATGTTAGAACTGGCTCCGATCATCAAGGTTCGAGTTTCAAATAGTCGTAGAGCGCGTTGCGAAGCGCGCAGCAATGCCTCGGCGTGAGGAACAAGCAGCCTCCCTTCAGCAGTCAAAACACAGCCAGAGTTTTTTCTCGCAATCAAGGTGGTTTTCAGTAATTGTTCCAGTTTGCCAACATGCTGAGAGACAGCCGGTTGCGACAGGCCGGTTTGTCTGGCCGCTTGCCTGAACCCACCGGTTTGCGCTACGGCGAGAAAACTTTCCACATAAATTAGATTCATCAAGCGTAACTTATCCTGTGTATATCATTCAGCGCATCCGTGGGTTTGCCGCCTTGCAGCGCCTGGACAATATTTTGTGCTGCCTTGAGCGCGATTTCGCGTCGAACTTCATCTACCGCCGAACCGATATGCGGGGTAAAAAAGGTTTTTTCGCGGTTGGCGAGCAAGTCTTGTGGTATGTCGCGAGGCCGATCGGCACGTGCCCACTCTTCCATTTCGAAAACATCCGCTGCATATCCGGCGAGTTGTCCACAAGCAAGCGCCGCAACCACACTCTGCTCATCGACAACTGAACCACGACAGGCATTAACCAGAAAACTGCCACGTTTCATTTTTGTAATTGTTTGTGCATTCATGAGGTGAACCGTTTGTTCCGTCATTGGCACCATGGGTATGACAAAATCGCTTTGTGACAATAATTCATCCTGGCTCACCCGGGTCAATTTCCAATCTCGTTCCAGTTCTGGCGCCAACGGCAATGGATCGCAGTATATCACCCGCAATTCGTAGCCCACCAGGCGTCTGGCAATTGCCTGACCGACCGCGCCCATACCGATAATACCAAGTGTACGGCCGCTCATACCCGTTCCATAAAGCTCAGGCCGCCAACCTTTGAACTGACCAGATCGAACAAAACTGTCGCCCTCCAGCATGCGCCGCGTCAGACCAAGCAACAAACCGATCGTAAGCTCTGCGGTCGGAACTGTCAGCAGGTCGGGCACGATACTGAACCAGACACCGTGTCGCGTACAAGCATCAACATCAAAATTGTCATAGCCTTTGAGCGCCGCGCCTACGATCCTGAGCTTTGGACACTGACAAAGGAAATCCTCGTCCACCCTGTCTGGCATGAAAACCATGATGGCATCGGCGTCGTGGCTGCGGCGTAATACTTCATCCTTCGGCAATGTTTCCTTGGACAAATTTGGGACAACCACACAGCTTTCATTCAAAAAGTCAATGACCTCGCTATGTACCCAGTGTGTGATGACAACACGAGGTTTTGTCGTTACATCATTCATAACCAGACTCCCTGTCATATCATTTATCAAGTCATTTAAAACGTTTTCTGAGGTATGCACTGAATCCATCAGCAAGCGTTACCATCACGAAAATGATGAGCAGTATCGCCGACACATCCCGATATTGCATGATCCGCAACGAACTCATCAATTCAAATCCAATGCCGCCTGCGCCAACCATTCCCATGACGGTCGAAGCGCGGAAATTGTATTCCCACCGGTAGAGGGAAACATCCAGCATCTGTGGCAACACCTGCGGCAAAATACCATGCACGACGACCTGCAGGGGCGTTGCGCCTGCTGCACGAGCCGCTTCGATCGGCGCTTTGTCAGCGTGCTCTATCGCCTCCGCGAAAAATTTGCCGATCATGCCGATGGAATGCAACCCCAGTGCCAGCACACCCGGTAATGCGCCAAAACCGACCGCCGCGACAAAAATGATACCGAGAATGAGCTCCGGTATCGAACGCAGTACATTCAATAACCCGCGTGCCATCTGGTAAATCAGTGGATGCGGCGTTGAGTTGCGCGCGGCAAGAAATCCCAAGGGAAGCGAAAACGTAACGGCGAGCGCCGTACCGGAAACGCTCATCGCCACCGTATCAAGCAACGGTTTGATCCAGGTTTTGGTCTCGCTGAAATCCGGCGGCAGCATGTCGCCGATCAGGCTGAACAAATCCGGGATCGCCGCCGACAAACGCGCCATATCGAACAAACCCGTGTAGTAGGAGCACGCGGCTATCACAACCAAGATCGCCATCACTTGCAGGATCGACCTGGTCTGTCCCTGCCGCTGCCGCGCAAGAATTGCATTGTAGGTGCTGTTCATGAATCTGCCTTAATTAAGTTTTGAAAAATCAATTTTCAGCAAGTAGCCCAAATTACGCACCACGTCATAATCTTTATCGGTGACCGGACCAAAACCTTCCGCATCAAATGGCTTCAGAACCTGCTTGTCTTTCAAGGTAAGGAACGCGGTACGAATTTTTTGTTTCAATTCAGGGCTGAGGTTGGAGCGCATCGTCCATGGATATTGTGGAAACGGCGCCGACACGGCAATT
>JAJYGL010000001.1:0-2908 GCA_021790625.1 Pseudomonadota bacterium
GATGGGGTGGATGATGGGGCTCGAACCCACGACAACCGGAATCACAATCCGGGACTCTACCAACTGAGCTACATCCACCATAAAGCGGGAATCTGTTTTTGGCCTGCCCGACAGGAATCGAACCTGTAACCCCCAGCTTAGAAGGCTGGTGCTCTATCCGGTTGAGCTACGGGCAGCTCGCACACGGTACGACAAAAGGGTAGCTCGTGCATGAAACCGTTTGCACCAGCGGCAGACCATAAAATCTGGTCGGGGCGGAGAGATTTGAACTCCCGACATCCTGGTCCCAAACCAGGCGCGCTACCAGACTACGCTACGCCCCGAAAGGACGACACTTTACTGGTAACAGACGATGTTGTCAAGAGTTGGGGCGGCAAGGCAGATGAGCTGAAAGATTTTTTGCTGTTTCTGGTCGTTTCTTGTGCTTTCCTGATATAAGGGGATTGAAGTGTCAGGGTATCTGGTGCGATGATACGCTATTTTGCGGGACGGTAATTGTCAAGTTATGTCTGCCTTGATTCTGGATGGAAAAAAACTGTCGGCTGAAATTGTGGCCGGTGTCGCTGTCGAAGTGTCTGCGCGCGTGCAGCAAAATCTGACTGTGCCTGCGTTGGCGGTGATTCAGGTAGGCGAGGATCCGGCTTCCAGCGTGTATGTGCGCAACAAGCGTCAGGCTTGTGAGCGCGCGGGTATTCGTTCGCTGATGTATGCGTTGCCAGTGACTGTCACGCAGTCAGAGTTGCTGGCGTTGGTGGGTACGTTGAACCACAATACGCTTGTGCATGGTATCCTGGTGCAATTGCCGCTACCGGCGCACATCGATGCGGCAACCGTGCTGGAGCGTATTCATCCGAATAAAGATGTCGATGGCTTTCACCCTTGTAATATCGGCCGATTAGCGGTGCGTATGCCGGATTTGCGTTCGTGCACACCGTATGGTGTGATGCGTTTGTTGGCACTGGCGCATGCAGACATGAAGGGCATGCATGCGGTGGTGGTCGGCGCATCCAATCATGTTGGTCGCCCGATGGGGCTGGAGTTGTTGCTGGCGGGGTGTACGGTCACCACGTGCCACCGCTTTACCCGCAATCTGGCGGAGCAGGTGGCGTTGGCAGATATTTTGATCGTAGCGGTCGGCCGACCGGGATTGGTGCGTGGCGAATGGATCAAACCTGGCGCCACGGTAATTGATGTGGGTATCAACCGCTTGGCAGACGGACGTTTGTGTGGTGATGTCGAATTTGATGTTGCCAGCGCGCGGGCTGCCTGGATTACACCGGTCCCCGGTGGTGTAGGGCCGATGACGGTGGCGATTTTAATGGAAAATACCTTACGTGCAGCCCGTAAGGCAGATACGGCGCTGACGGAAGAAGAATTGGCCGAGTGATTTTTTTGCGGGTTTGGCGGGACGGCTGTGGATATGGATAGTGTGGGAGTGTGGGCAATAATGGTTAGACGACGCGGAATGCATCGTGCAGATCGTCCATGTTCAGATCCAGGTCGTCAGCGATGGCCGGTCTGGGGTTGGCTGTGTCTGGGCCGTTGCGTTCGATTTCTTGCGCTACGCCAATGAGCATGATGATTTCTTTGTACACGGACAGATCGAATCCAAGCCGCTTTTCACGGGTCTTGTCTACGAGCAGCAGTTCTCGCAGGTAAGTGATGATGCCAGGTTGTTTCCATAATGTGGTGATTTTTTTCACCAGATGAGGATAATCTTCAAGATGCCGTGTTTCGAAAAACGCTGCATCGTCCTCATACGCGGGAACGTTGACGTTGAAGTGACGGCTGATCTGGTTTTTCAGCGTTTCATATTTTTCTGCTTGTCGGGTGTTGCGGTATAGGTCGAATAAATATAACCAGGGAGCGGGCGAGTCCTGTGTATCCAGACCGGTTTGCGATTCCAATAGTTCGATGGCCTTGTCAGGGTTGTTGACCGAAATCCAGAATTCCGCTTCTTGCGTAATATCAGATAATTCCTGAACTTCGATATTGTTTTCACCGCTTTGGGTAACGGTTGCGGGATGAGCGGCAGGCTGATTGGGTGTGTAATAGGATGGTGAGGGCGTTCTGGCATGCGCTTCGGCAGTTTGCGTGCGATGCCCGATAACATCAGGGGCGGTGATTTTCGCAGGTTCTTCTGTTGGGGTGGCGGCTCTTGCGGTGGTCGCTGTCGTCGCCACGGTTGCTGGCGTTGGCGCACCTGCGGCGGCGGGCGTGTCAAGATGTTCCCACCATTCGGCGGGATTTTTTTTGTGCCGGAACTGATATGACAGCAATAACAGAAGAGCCAGGAATTCGGCTGCTGCAAGCCAGGTGGGCAAGGTTTGCCAAGATGTGGCCTTTTGGTTGTTATTGAGCGCATGTAATTGTTTTAACTGCCGTATCTCCAGTTGCATCGATTCGACTTGCGCCTGCTCCAGTTTTAATTCGTGCATGACATCGTTGGGTTGCGGTTGTAGCAACTGTTGCAGGTGGGTTTTAGCCGCTTGCAGTTGAGCGGCGTTTTGAGTGGCTTGTTCGATGAGTGCAGGGTCGAGCTGGGTGCTGAAATGCAATCGTAAACCGTCTTGTGCAACGGGTGGTTCTTCGCTGACAGACAGCCAGGCCGAATGGGGATGGCTGGTGTGGGTATTTGCTGCATGAGCAGAATGTGTGGCGTGGCGGGCGGTTGCATGCGCTGACAGGCGAGCAGTGCGTTTGGCAGTGTGGTGTGTTTTTGGGGGGGCAGGTATGGTTTCCAGTGTTGCGGTCGGCATTATTTCTACCGCAACAGGAACCGTTGATGGCTGAATATTGGCGGGCGGCAAGTCGAGCAGGAGTGCGTAGGTGCGTTGTTCGGTGTCATGCTGGCAATTGATGGACAGGCGGAGAAAACAGGCCGGTTCAGATAGCGGATGGATTGTGC
>JAJYGL010000001.1:3410-9875 GCA_021790625.1 Pseudomonadota bacterium
CTGGGGTCATCAAGAGTTTTTGAGTGAGGGGTCTTCAGCGGTTTTAAGCTCGGCGATCAATTGTTCGAACATGCGGCGCAATAGCTGTCCGGCGGTGTGTCCATCTTTATCTTTGAGTGCATGATAGATGGTTTCGTGTGCGTCGACATACTGGGGCAGGCAGTCGATGAGCCATTGCGCCATGAAGTGAATGCGGGAAATGGTTTGCAGGTTGTCCCATGTTTGCAGGAACAGGCGGTTGCCGGATTGCTCCACGATGCGACGGTGGAAGTGCGCGGCCTGTTGTGTGTAGGAAGCGATGTCGCGCGCGGTGGCGCTGGTACGCATGTTGTCGATGGTTTGGCGTAAATCTGCCAGCAGTTCATCCGGACAGGGCGTTGCTAGTTGTGCTGCCCGTTCTTCCAGAATGGCACGCAACGCATAAGATTCGGCGATTTCTTCTGTGTTGATGGAACGAACATGCGTGCCGCAGTAGCGTTCGGAAGTCACCATGCCCATGGCTTCCAGTTCGCGCAATGCTTCGCGGATTGGTGTCTGGCTGACCTGAAATTCATGCGCCAGATTGAGTTCGATCAAACGTTCACCACTAGGGTATGCGCCTTCGAGGATACGTTTGAGCAACGTATCGCGAATGTGATCACGCATGCAACGTCGTGTGATGGGTGACGTCAGGGCGCTCATTTTTTATCTGACAACTGTTGGGGGTTCTGCCAGCCACCACCCAGTGCTTTGACCAGCAGGATGCTGGCGTCGATATGATTGAGGTGAATCGCCGTTTGCGTCAGTTGGGCATTGAGCAGGGCGCGTTCGCTGGACAGTACGTCGAACTGGGTGTCGATGCCGCTGACAAGGCGGGTTTGTGTCAAGTCGAGCACGTGTTGTGCAGTTTGCGCTGCTGCACGGGTGTCGAGGTCTTCATCGCGCAGTTTATGCAAGGCAATCAGTTGGTCTTCGACGTCTTTCCAGGCAGAAAGCACAGTATTCCGGTAGTTGGCCACTGTCGCTCGCCACTGGGCATGCGCCTGGTCGCTGAGTGCCTGCAGTCGTCCGCCATCGAACAGGTCGAGCGCTGCAGTCGGGCCAAACGACCACAGGCGATTGGGTGCTGTCATCCAGTTGTTGTAACCGGTATTTTCGTAACCGGTGTTGCCGGAAAGACCGAATACGGGAAAAAAAGCTGCTCGTGCTACGCCGATGTTGGCATTGGCGGCGATGACCTGTTGTTCGGCGCTGGCGATGTCCGGGCGGCGTTCGAGTAGCGTGGAGGGCAAGTCGGGTGCTGGTTGCAATGGTTTGAGGGGAGGGGTGCTGCCGTTGACAGGCAGCGTGAATGTATCCGGATTGCTGCCAATGATGAGCGCGATGGCGTGCTCGGTCTGGCTGCGTTGTCGTTGCAGGTCGGCCAGTTGGGCGCGGGCATTGTCCAGATTGAAAGCGGCTTCGGACAGCGTGATGACGTTCGCTTCACGATGCTGAACCAGAATCTGGGTCAGACGCAGGTTTTGTTGCCAGTTATCGACCAGCTTTTGATTATCCTGTAATACGGTATCCAATGCGCGCAGATTGGCGTAATCCATGGCAAGTTCTGCCTGAATGGAAAGCTGTAACGCGGCCAGATCGTCCGCGCTGGCATGTGCCAGCGCGTCGCTGGCAATGACGGCATTCTTGATTGCCCCCCAGAGGTCGATTTCGTAGCTGGCATCCAGATTGATGAGGTTGCTCTGGTAACTAGGGTGGTTTTCTACCGGGAATAATGGCGTGTGATTGGAAACGTGGGCATTTTGATGGCTGGCAGCAAGGCCGACTGTTGGCCATTGTGCTGCGGCCTGGGCACGGGCAATGGCACGCGCTTCATCCAGGCGCGCAATGGCTGCCAGCAGATTCTGGTTGTGGACGGCAGCAGTCTGTTCCAGCTTGTTCAGTGTGGGGTCGCCCAGCGCTTGCCACCAGTCTGTCCGTAGCGTGGACGGGTGCGTGGGCTGCCAATTTCCTGTTTCGCGGTAGCTTGTTGCGGTAGGCACAACAGGGCGATGGTAGCTGGGCGCCAGCGAGCAGGCGGCGAGTAACAGACAGGTAAGGGGCAGCAGACGTTGCGAAATCATGACGATTTGTCCAGCGCATGAACGATGACCGATTGTCCTTCGGTGATGGAGTCGGGCGGGCTGACAATAACGGCTTGTTGCGGACTGAGCCCGGTGATAATTTCCAATCGACGGCCAAAGTCGCGCCCTACCAGAACTTTTTGCAAGTGCACTTTGTTGTGTGTGTCAACGGTGGCAATCAGTGTGCCACTGGCGCGAAAGATGAGGGCATTTGCCGGAACGGTGACGGTGCCAGGGTTGATGAGATGTGAAAAACGGGCTTCGATGAAGTCGCCAGGCAGCAAGCGATCGTCTGGATTGTTCAATTGCAGTTCAACCAGTTCGGTGTGGGTGACCGGGTCGATGGCTTTGGCGTGCCGAACCAGTTTTGCCTGCCAGTGTTTGCCCGGATATTGACGGGTATCGAACATAATGAGGTCGCCAGAATGGATACTGCCGGATTCGTTTTCCGGTATGGGGATGTAGGCGCGCAGGCGATCGATGCTGGCGACGTGAAATAGTTCGGTGGCTTTGCCGTTGGCTGAACCACTGTCAATCATGGTACCAATATCGACGTTGCGTACGGTGACGATGCCATCGACTGGCGCGACGATGCGTTTGTAAACATCCAGCGCGTGCAGGCGTTTCAGGTTGGCTTGTGCCGAGACGAGTGCGGCAGCCTTGGCATTGGCCGCATATTGTTGATTGTCGGCGTCTTGCTGTGAAATGGTTTTGCTGGGCAGCAGATCGTGATAGCGCTGTGCGGTCAGTTGCGCCAGTTGCGCATCAGCATAGGCGGCTGCGACATCGGCTTTGGCTTGCGCTTCCTGCTGGTCGAGTTCCGGCGTGCTGATTTCGGCAATTAATTGGCCTTTCTTGACTGGTTGGCCAATATCAACCAACCAGCGTTGCAGATAGCCGTCGGTGTGAGCATAAATGGGCGTCTCTGTCCACGCCTGTAGTTGTCCGGGTAACACGAGCGGCGGCTCATGGGTTTCCGGGATAGGCAGGACGGTCTCGACGTAAATGGCGGATTCTTGGGCTGCTTCTTTTTTCAGCGCGGCGCGGGCTTCAAGACGGCTGAATATCCCCCAGCCAGCGATGGCTAACGCCAGCACCAGAAAAAATATACGCCATAATGGTGAAATGTGGGTGGGCCGGGAAGCGGAAGTCATGTGGAAATCCTTTTGGACAGAGGCATCCGGTTACGAATGATGGTAAACAGGGCGGGAACCAGAAATAGCGTCGCGGCGGTGGCAAAGATGAGTCCGCCGATGACGGCGCGACCCAAAGGCGCATTTTGCTCGCCACCATCGCCCAAGCCCAGCGCCATCGGCGTCATGCCGATGATCATGGCCAGTGCTGTCATGATGACGGGGCGCAGACGGGTGTAACCTGCTTCGAGTGCGGCATCATGGGCAGATTGCCCGGCTGCCATGCGTTCGCGGGCGAAGCTGATGACCAGAATACTGTTGGCGGCGCCGACCCCCATGCACATGATGGCGCCGGTTAACGCCGGAACGCTTAGTGTGGTGCGGGTGATGAATAGCATCCAGACGATGCCGGCGATGGCGGCAGGTAGCGCGGCAATGATGATGAGCGGGTCGATCCACGATTGAAAGTTGACGACAATCAGGAGATAAACCAGCACGATGGCACCCAATAATCCCCATTCCAGGCTGGTGAACGAATGTTGCATGGTTTCTACCTGACCACGCATCACCACTTGTGTTCCTTTGGGGATTTTGCTGGCGTTGGCCTTGAGAATGTGTTGCATCTGTGCGGCGACGTTACCCATGTCGCTGCCTTGTACGGCGCCAAAAATATCGATGACAGGTTTGACGTTGTAGTGACTGACGACTTCAGGGCCGCTGCTGCGGTGGAAATTGGCGAGATTGGACAAGATTTGTGGCGGGGCAGCGGTATTCACCGTGATTGGGGTCTGTGCCAGATCATTCAGGTTTTGCATGCGGTATTGTGGTACTTGCGCGGCAACGTTGTATTGCACGCCATTTTTCAGGTTGACCCAGAATGTCGGGTTGGTCTGAAAGCTGCCTGATAACGAGGTGAGCAGAGCGCTGGCAACGTCCAGTTCGGTGTACCCTAGCGTCGCTGCCAGGTCGCGGTTGACGTCGACATTGATTTGCGGGTAATCAAAAACCTGTTGAATATGTAAATCAACGGCGCCTGGCACTTGTTGCAACTGTACGAGCAGTTGATTGGCAAATTCACGGTTGGCTGGCAAGTTCATGCCTGAAACCTGAATATCCAGCGGTGCGGGCAGGCCAAAGTTGAGAATCTGGCTCACAATGTCAGCGGGTAAAAAGGAAAAACTGGTGGTGGGAAAGTCATTGCGCAGAATCTGCCGCAAGTGGCGCACATAGTTGGCAGTGGGCGCATGGCCGGCTTTCAGCGAAATGTAAATGTCAGCATCTCCCGGACCGATCGGTGCGGAGGTGCTATAAGAAAGGTTGATACCACTGTAAGGCAACCCGACGACATCGACCATGTTATCGATATCGTTGGCGGGAACATGACGCCGAATATCGGCTTCGACTTCATCGCATAGCGCCGTAGTGTCCTCAATACGGGTACCGGGGGCAGCACGCAGGTGGAGTTTGATTTGTCCGGCATCGACCTGCGGAAAGAAATCTTCACCCAGCCAGGGAAAGAGCAGAAAAGACAGGAAAATAATGGCAAAAAACAGCAGGGCAAAGCGCTGTGGTCGTTGCAGGGTATTGGTGAGCAGATGTTGGTAACTGGTTCGAAACCGGTCGAATGCCCGCTCAAACCGGCGTTGCAGGTTTACCATTGTATTTTTGGTGGCTTGTTGCGCTTCGTGGCGGTGCAGCCAATATTTGGCCAGCGTCGGCACCAGTGTGCGCGATAGTATCCAGGAGGCAATCATGGCGAATACCACGGCTTCGGCTAGCGGAACAAACAGAAAATGCGCCACGCCGGTGAGCAGAAACATCGGGATGAAAACAATGCAAATCGATAGCGTGGAAACGAGCGATGGCATGGCAATCTGATGCGCGCCGTCCAGAATGGCTGTTTCGGCATCTTTGCCCTGCTCCAGATGCCAGTTGATGTTTTCGATGGCCACGGTTGCATCATCGACCAGAATGCCGACTGCCAGCGCCAAGCCACCCAGCGTCATGATGTTGATGGTTTCCCCCAGCCAGGACAGGATGGTAATGGAGGTCAGGACAGACAGGGGGATGGAAATGGTGATGATGAGCGTGCTGCGCCAGGAACCGAGAAACAGCAGAATCATCAGGCCGGTAAGTGCTGCCGCAATCAGACCTTCACGGATGACGCCATCGATGGCTGCGCGCACGAAAATGGACTGGTCGCTCAGGGCGTGAATACTCATGCCGGCAGGCATGTCGTCACGAATGGACGGCATCAGTTTTTTGATGCTGCTGATGATGTTGATGGTCGACGCCGAGCCGGTTTTCAGTACACTCATCAAAATGGCGCGATGGCCATTCACGCGTACCACGTTGGTTTGCGGAGGGGCGCCATCATATACATGCGCCACATCGCGTAGATGAAGCAATATCCCTCTGTTGTTCCGCAAAGGAATGTCGTTGATGGCATCCATGCTGTTGAAACTGGCGTTCAGCTTGATGTAATACTCGCGATGGCCGATTTTTTGTGTGCCAGCGGGCAAAATCAGATTCTGATTTCCCAATGCTCGGGTCACGTCATTGGCTGACAAACCATATGTGCGCAGGGCTTGCGGTTCCAGGTCAATCTGGACTTCACGCATTTGTCCGCCATAAGGGTAGGGTATAGAGGCGCCAGCGACAGTGGAAAGCTGGGTACGGATGAAATTGTTGCCAAAGTCGAACAACTCGGCCTCGGTCATGCGGGAGCTGTTCAAGGCAAGCTGAATCACCGGCACACTCGATGCGTTATAGGCCAGAATGAACGGTGGTGTCGTGCCGGGAGGCATCAGGCGTAGCAGCGTTTGCGAAATGGATGTGATTTGCGCAACGGCAAGGTCTTCATTGACCTTGGGTTGGAAAAAGTATTTCACCACCGCAATGCCATTGAGGGACTGCGATTCAATGTGCTCGATATCATTGACCGTGGTAGTGGCCACACGTTCGCTGAACGACGTGATATGGTTGGCCATGTCCTCCGGCGGAAGTCCGCTGTAATTCCACACCACGGATACCACGGGAATGTTGATGTTGGGCAGAATGTCAACCGGAGTGCGCAGGATACTGAACGCGCCCAGCAGAACGATGAGCAACGCCATGACCAGAAAGGTATACGGACGGTGCAGAGCCAGTTTGACAATCCACATGATGAAATGGGTTGGGAGCGAATGAATGTGCGCATTATGGATTATCGATAATCCAAAAACAAGCGT
>JAJYGL010000225.1 GCA_021790625.1 Pseudomonadota bacterium
CGCGCTTTCTGCTGGCACCCGTCCGCAGCCAAAAGTGGCGGAAAATGCCATCAAGGCGTTACAACTGCTCGATTTGCCGACTGATGGCCTGTATCCCAAAGATATCGATCAATTATTGGATGAGCCCGTCGATCTGGTCGTCACTGTTTGTGACAATGCAAAAGAAACCTGCCCGATATTTCCACGGCCAGTGCCGCAAATTCATCTGCCGTTTCACGACCCGCACGGCGAACCACTGGAAAGCTTCATTGCGGTACGCGACGATATCCGTCAACGACTGATCTCGACAGTAAAAAATGCCCTACAACTGGAGACGACACCATGAGCGGTCAATGTGAAATCACAGCAAAAAAAATATCCGGCGCGCCTCTGTCATGGTTCGAGCGTTATCTGAGCTTATGGGTCGTATCATGCATTTTTGTCGGCATTACACTAGGGAAATGGTTCCCGGCCATCTTTCACACCATTGGTGGCTGGCAAATTGCCGAGGTGAACATTCCCGTTGGGTTGCTCATTTGGGTCATGGTTATCCCAATGCTGATTCGGGTCGATTTTTCTGCCTTGCACGAAGTGCGGCAGCATGTACGGGGTATTGGTGTGACCCTGTTCGTTAATTGGCTGGTCAAACCTTTTTCCATGACTTTTCTCGGCTGGCTGTTCATCCGCCATCTGTTTGCCGCTTATCTGCCCGCAGTTCAACTCGACAGCTATATTGCCGGATTGATTCTGCTGGCAGCGGCTCCCTGTACCGCCATGGTATTCGTCTGGAGCCGTCTGTCTGATGGCGATCCATTGTTCACCCTGTCTCAGGTCGCTCTCAACGACACCATCATGATATTTGCCTTCGCACCGTTGGTCGGGCTGTTGCTCGGCATATCCACCATCAGCGTTCCATGGGCAACCTTACTGATTTCCGTGTTGATGTACATTATCGTTCCAGTCATTCTGGCGCAATCTTTGCGTCATTTCTTGCTAAGAAAGGGGCAACAAGCGCTCGATAATGTCTTGAATGCAATCGGTCCGGCTTCAATCGCTGCATTGCTCACCACACTGGTATTGCTATTTGCTTTTCAGGGCGAAGCCATTTTGCAACAACCGGTCATCATTCTGCTGCTGGCAGTGCCCATCTTTATTCAGGTTGTTTTCAATGCCGGGCTGGCTTATTGGCTCAACCGTGTATTGGGAGAAAAGCACAACATCGCCAGCCCATCGGCACTGATTGGCGCCTCAAATTTCTTCGAACTGGCCGTGGCCACCGCCATCAGCCTGTTCGGGTTTCATTCTGGTGCGGCACTGGCTACCGTGGTTGGTGTCCTGATTGAGGTGCCTGTCATGCTGCTCGTGGTGAGATTCGTCAATGCGACCAAGGGTTGGTATGAACATACGAACATACAACTGGATAACGAGCAACCTCTTTGACGCACTAGGGCACTTGTCTGCCCATTTTTGTCAACCGTGCCGCAAAAATGCGACTACCCGGATTTGCCGTGCCCGCAAATATACTGTATCCCATTGTACAGATTGATGTCATTATCAATGTCGTCCCTGATTTACGTCGAGGCATAAAACTTGCATAATCATCACTCGACAAAACAGATAACCCTGCCGTCTTTATTCCGCAGGCAAGAAGACGATGATAAAAAACATGGCCACGCTGTTGGGACAAAAAATGCGTCCCAAACAGGAATCTCCGCTGGAGAGCTTGAAGGCTCTGCACCAATGGCTAGCACAGCTGACATCATACCCGGAGTATGACGCCCATCAGCGGGTAGTTTCTCTACTGGACGAGTTTCATCGTCTGAATGTTTCACACGATGTTCAATATATTCACCTGCTAGGGTTGGTTGAGCAAGCTGGTTCAAAATTACAATATGGCCTCATCAGCCGGTTCTTTTCCAACCAACAAAAAAATAAAGCGGCCAATTCGGCCTTCCTGCAAGAAATTACCGCTTTTTATCGTTTGTTGGCACAAATCTATCAACATCTGGTAAAGATTCATGCCCACCAGAATACCTCCCACTCTCTTTTGCCAACACTGGTGCTACGCGCATTGCATTACCATGGCAAGCTGATTCAATGGCGTTATTTGCGCTTCGAGCTACCAACCGCTCAAGTCTGGCAGGCAGTCAACCGATTGTATCTGCTTGCACAGCATCACGAATTTTCTGGCAAGAGCATGATATTAAAGGGAAACGCTTACGCTTCCTGTGAAGCGGTTTACGCTCGCATACTATTGCTGCATCTCATGCTGCCCGTAGGCCTGACCGCACATGAAATCGAGCTCGCGGCTTACTGGTCATGGAAATGGCGCGACATGCTCCACCTGTCTTCGTCCAAAAATCAGGCGACACATACCATCGACCTTACCGGCAATCAACCGCCACATCTGAACATACGCCCGGCCAACAAGGACGGCTCCGTCCTTTATTGGTCGGTTCGCGACGTGCTGGAAGAAATCATCACGACCACATCCAAAACGGGCTCGACACCACAAACCATCAAGTTGTACGGCGTCCCCTGCACGGCAGACCGTCGCCCGGTACTGGAATATCTGCATGCCCGTCTGTCAAACCGGACCATTTCGAGTACACACGAACTACCTGCAGAAGTCACCATCGGTTGCAATGCCGAAAGCCACGAAATCGTGCCTTTATCACAACACAATCTGCAGTACTTTGCTGCACAATGCCGCATCACCGGTCACCCCAACGAAGCTTTTTTTCAACTGACGGTCACGGAAGAAATGTCACTGTGCCACATCAATCATGGACACCTGCTGCTGATTGAAACGTCCCCCACGACATCGCCAATTCTGGCGATCGTGCGCTGGATAGATAAAAAAGGCCGCCGTTTGACGACGCTTGGCATGGAACGCTTGGGCAAAGCGCCCAGAATCATCACCTTTCAACCAGTGGAAGACGTCTCACAAGCCGCGCATACCCAAGCTATCGGCAAATCAGATAACACTTCAGAAAATGTAATCCTGGCCGTATCAGAACCTAACCTGCTGTTAGGAAAAAATGTGCGCATTGGCCGCTACCTGGATATCCTGGACGAGGATGTCGCCATTGATGACAACATGACGCATGAAAAAGCCATTTATCGTATCCGCACGTACGTTCATCCTACCGAACTGGATAAACGCTGGAATATGATTCCTTTTTCCCGCATTACCCGCACGCCACTGTCTGCCAGTACCACAGCTTCTGACTAATGACCCCGCGCTTACCAACACGACATTTTCCACGTATTAATCGGCTGAATTAATCGGCTGAGGCATGGCGGCTGCGCTGCGGAATATCGGCTATATGCAGCACGAACTCACCGCGACGTGCGTCCTCAAAATAGCGGTGCAAGGTATATTCTATTGCCAGAAACGCCAAATCATGCCAGGGAATCTCGTTTTCCTCGAACAAGCGGACTTCCAGACTTTCTTCGCCGGGTGCCATGTCCAGGCTAAGCAGGCGGGCACGGAATATCAAATAAACCTGGCTAATATGGGGCAGGTTGCACAACGTAAACAATTGCAGGTTTTCCACCTCGGCGCCGGCTTCTTCACGTGTTTCTCGCAGGGCACCATCGGGTGCCGTTTCCAGGTTTTCCATGAAGCCGGCTGGCAACGTCCACTTTCCATATTGCGGTTCAATCGCCCGGCGACACAATAATATCTTGCCTTCCCACTCCGGCAGCGTGCCTACCACAAGTTTCGGGTTCTGATAAAACACAGTCTGGCATACTGCACACACCTCCCGAGGTCGATTGTCGCCAACCGGCACACATTGCACGACCGACCCACCGCACTCGCTACAGAATTTCATCATCCTGACCATGCCTTCTCATGCCTTCCCATCGGTTGCCTTCCCATCGGTACGCATCAGGCGTTGTGGTTTCAAACACCCGGTTTCATCCAGCGCAATCAATCCCATAAAACCGTTTTCATCATACACCCGACAAATACCCGGCTTCAAAACGGGAATATCCTGTCGCACAATTTGTCGACCAAATTTCAACGCTTTTGCTTCATCCAGACTCAGCGATAACGTTGGTAGATGCGCCACCAAAATATCCGGCGGCAACAAACATGCCTCGCGGGCTGCCAATTCCATTGCTTCCAACCTGTCCAGCGACAACGCCGAATCCAGTGCAAAGCCACCACTGGCAATACGGGTCAAAGCAGTCAAATGTGCCCCACAACCCAAAGCATGACCAATATCTTCCGCCAGCGTCCGAATATAAGTGCCGGCGCTACAACTGACTTCAATATCCAGTTGCGGAAGCTGATACGCCAATATCCGCAACGCACTAATCTGTATCTGGCGTGGCTGGCGTGGTAAAGAAATTCCCTCGCGAGCATAAGCGTATAAGGGTTTTCCTTGCACTTTCAGCGCCGAATACATGGGTGGAATCTGAGTAATGTCGCCCCGGAAACGCTCGATGACGGAGGCAATATCCAACGAATCGGGTACAGGTTTGCTCTGTACCACGTCTCCTTCGGCATCGCCAGTCGTCGTCTGAATACCCAGACAAATACTGGCGCGATAAGTTTTATTTGCCTCAAGTTGCCAGGAAGAAAATTTACTGGCCTCGCCAAGACAAATTGGCAGCAGGCCATCAGCCAACGGATCCAGCGTGCCAGTATGGCCGGCTTTTTCTGCCTGAAACAAGGCGCGCACACGCAAGAGCGCTTGATTGGAACTCAACCCACGTGGTTTATCCAACAGGAAAACGCCATGAATAGCACGTTTGATGCGTCGCGGACGCTCAATCACCATGCCCGTCGTCGGCGGGCGTCGCCGATTGCGACACCGCCTCATCAATCAAGCTCGACAACCAGGCACCTCGTGCTACCGAGGTGTCATACACAAAACTCAACTGTGGCACCAGACGCAACCGCATGCGTGGCCCCAATTGTGAACGAATAAATCCTGCCGCGCGATTGAGTATGGTCATCGCCTGCAGTGCGTGCGCTTCGGGATCAAGCACCGTAAAGTACACCTTGGCAGATTCCAGATCGCGCGTCAACTGGACTTCAGTTACCGTCACCAGACGCAGACGAGGATCGTCGAGTTCTGTACGCAGAATCTCCGCCAGTTCACGTTGCAACTGTTCGGCGACCCGACGCGAGCGGGGAAAGTCTCTTGCCATGATTCATCTCACCTTTAAAGACTGCGCGCGACTTGTACCACTTCGTAAGCTTCCAGTTTATCGCCAACTTCCAGCGCATCAAAATTTTTCAGTGAAAGTCCACAATCGTAGCCAAATTTGACTTCCTTGACATCATCCTTGAAACGTTTGAGCGAATCCATCTCACCTTCGTGTATCAATTCACCGTTGCGCAATACCCGAATGCGCTCACCACGCTTGATGACACCATCGAGTACATGACAACCCGCCACCGTACCAATTTTGGAAATGACATACACTTCTCGCACCTCAAGCATGCCAGTCACATTTTCTTTCAATTCCGGTGTCAACATGCCAGACAATGCGGCCTTGACCAAATCGACCACTTCGTAAATGATATTGTAGTAACGAATATCCACATCCAGCGATTCGGCCAGCTTGCGCGCAGTTGCATCTGCCCGCACATTAAAACCAATGATGACGGCCTTGGAAGCCATCGCAAGATTGACATCCGATTCGGAAATGGCGCCCACCGCCGTGTGCAGCAATTCCACCCGTACCTCTTCTGTGGACACTTTTTGCAGCGCGACTGCCAACGCTTCTACCGAACCCTGTACGTCCGCCTTGATAATCAACGGCAAGCGCTTGATCTCGCCCTCGCCCATCTGTTCCATCATCGTTTCCAGTTTGGCGGCTTGCCGTTTAGCCAACTGCACATCACGGAATTTCCCTTGCCGGAACAAGGCAATTTCACGTGCTTTGCGCTCATCCTGCAATACCAGCGCATCTTCACCTGCGCGCGGCACATCAGACAATCCCTGAATCTCGACCGGAATGGCAGGGCCTGCCTGCTGCACTGTCTTGCCATCCTCATCGAGCATGGCACGAACGCGACCATACACAGACCCGACCAGAAGCACATCACCACGCTTCAATGTGCCAGATTGCACCAGCAATGTCGCCACCGGTCCGCGCCCTTTGTCCAACCGCGCTTCGATGATCACCCCTTTCGCGGGCGTATCCACCGGGGCCTTGAGTTCAAGCACTTCCGCCTGCAACAAAATGGCTTCAATCAACCCATTGATGTTCAGATTTTTCTTGGCAGAAACTTCCACAAACTGGGTATCACCGCCCCAATCTTCCGGCACCACACCTTGTGCGACCAGTTCCTGACGAATGCGTTCCGGGTTGGCTTCTGGCTTGTCTATTTTGTTGACTGCCACAACCAGTGGCACGTGCGCGGCCTTGGCATGATGGATAGCTTCAATGGTTTGTGGCATGACACCATCGTCAGCTGCCACCACCAGAACCACGATATCCGTCACTTTGGCGCCACGGGCGCGCATGGCAGTAAACGCTTCATGGCCCGGTGTATCCAGAAAAGTTACCATACCATGATCGGTTTCCACATGATACGCACCAATATGCTGGGTAATGCCTCCTGCTTCGCCGCTGGCAACGCGTGCACGACGAATGGCATCCAGCAAAGAAGTTTTCCCATGATCAACGTGCCCCATGACGGTGACGACCGGCGCGCGATGTTGCAACACCAACTCATGTTGCGCGGATTCTTCCAGGAACGCTTCTGGGGTATCTATCGGTGCGGGCTTGGCCACATGCCCCATTTCTTCCACCACAATCATGGCAGTTTCCTGATCCAGCACCTGGTTGATCGTGACCATGCTACCCAATTTCATCAATATCTTGATGAGTTCTGCCGCTTTGACCGACATTTTGTGCGCCAATTCAGCAACAGTAATGGTTTCTGGCAGCAAAATTTCTTGCACCACAGGTTCTGTTGGCATATTGAAAGCATTATTGGCTGAATCGGCGTCATGTTTATTGGTATGTTTGCCGCCACCTTTGCGGTTGCGCCAGGCATCTGCACCGCCGCCCATATCGCCACGAGACTTGAGACCACCACGTTTACGTGCCTGCGCATCACCCCAGCCACCATCCTTGGTTTTGACACCCGTGTCCCGACTTTTCCGGTCACCCGGTTTGTCCGTCGCTGCGGGCGCACTCGTTTTTGGCGCCGGCTTATGCAATGTTTTATCAGCTTTGTCAGTTTTATCAGCTTTATCTGCTGATTTTTCCGGTTTTTCTGACTTTTCCGCGACCACAACGGCAGGAGCAGCGGCAGCTTGAGCCTGCTGTTCCAACACCTGTTTACGCCGCTGTTCGCGCTCTTGTTTCAGACGCAATTCTTCCGCCTGGCGTGCGTGCAATACTGATTGACGACGCTCTTCTTCCGCCCGCCTTGCCAGTTCCTGCTCATCAAGCACCGGTCGTACCACACGGCGACGCGCCAGCGTCACTTCCTCTGGCTTGGCAGACACATTGCCCTCTGTTGACAAGACAACAGGAGCGTTTGCATCATCCACAACAGATTCAGCCTGCTCAGCCACATTGTCCACAATGGCGTGACTGGTCATGGTATCGCCCGCAACAGGTTCTTCCTCCATGGATAATTCGTGCTGTTCAGCTACCACCGGTTCAACCACATCATGCAACTCAACAGGTGCTGCAACCATTTCTACCACAGGCTCATCTACTGTCGCGGCAGTATTGTCATATACATCATCCTCTGACACCATCGCCATTCCAGATGCAACAGCCGATTCAGGTTCTGGCACATCGCCAACAGCGTCACGCTTGATCAAAACTCGTTTTTTACGCACTTCAACCTGGATGGTGCGAGCCTTTCCGGTGTTGTTGTCAGCACGGCGAATTTCTGTCGTCTCACGGCGCGTCAGCGTTATTTTCCCCTTGCTTTCGCGCGCGCCATGCTTTTTGCTAAGATAATCCAGCAAACGAGACTTATCCTGCTCGGTGACTTCGTCACCTGCCAGCGATTTAACGACACCTGCTGCGCGCAGTTGTTCCAGCAATAACTCTGTCGACAGGCGCAATTCCTGGGCAAATTGTTCTACATTCATGGCAAGCTACCCATTTATTTGTCTATTACACTCCAAAACCTTCACAACACAATTGCGCTTGCCGATAATTTCCCGGATTGCCGGAAACCGTCATGCCCTGTTGCACATGCTGGTTTCGCCCATCTCTTCGCTCTTACCCTGCTCGCGTTCGTGACGTGTTGCCAGGACATCACCCTGATGGCTGTCCATCAGGAAAACCAGGGAGCCCGTGCCGCCATAATCAATTTTGACGCACGTTCTTCCGCCACCCCGGTCATTTCAACCAATTCATCTACTCCCAACTCGGCCAGTGCATCGGCATCCTGAATGCCTTGTGCGGCCAATTGCTGCAACAGGGTTTCATCCATTCCCTCCAGCGCTGACAATGCACGTGTGCTGGATTCGACCTGTTCTTCACTGGCAATGGCGTCAGTCAGCAACGCATCACGTGCTCGCGCGCGCAACTCATTCACCAGATTTTCATCGAATCCTTCAATGTCCAGCATTTCACCAATCGGCACATAGGCCACTTCTTCAATACTGGCAAAGCCTTCCTGCACCAGGATGTCTGCCACTTCTTCATCGACATCCAGTTTTTCCACAAACAGCGTGCGTAACGTGGTGGCCTCGGATTCATTTTTGCGCTGCGCTTCTTCCACCGTCATGATGTTCAATTCCCATCCGGTGAGTTCAGACGCCAAACGCACATTCTGTCCATTGCGACCAATGGCCTGCGCCAATTGGCTTTCATCCAGCACCACATCCATGCTGTGCCGGTCTTCATCAACCACGATACTACTCACTTCGGCGGGCGCCAATGCATTGATAACAAATTGCGCCGCATCTGCAGACCACAAAATGATATCTACCCGCTCACCCGCCAGTTCACCTGTCACCGCCTGCACGCGCGAACCACGCATACCAACACATGTGCCAATCGGATCCAGACGTGGATCGTTTGATTTTACCGCGATTTTGGCACGAATGCCCGGGTCACGTGCCGCGCCTTTGATTTCCAGCAAACCTTCTTCGATTTCTGGTACTTCCAGTTCAAACAGTTTGGCAATAAACTCCGGTACCGTACGTGAAAGCACAATCTGTGGCCCGCGCGCACTACGGTCAACCCGCAGCAGATACGCCCGCACCCGATCGCCAGAACGCAAATTCTCTTTTGGAATCATCTGGTCACGTGGCAACGTGGCTTCCACACGACCAAACTCGACAATGGCATTACCTCGCTCGACACGCTTGATCGTACCAGTCACGAGATATTCTTCACGTTCCAGAAAATCGTTCAGAATCTGCTCGCGTTCCGCATCCCGGATACGCTGCAAAATCACCTGTTTGGCTGCCTGCGCGCCAATCCGGCCGAATTCAACGGCTTCAAGCGGTTCGCGAACCGTGTCACCCAATGCCAATCCTGGATGGGAAACCTGCGCATCAGTCCAGGCAATCTGGCTTTCCGGAAATTCGTGTTCATCATCCGGAACAATCTGCCAATACCGCCATGCCTGATAGTCGCCGGTGTTGCGATCAATTTCCACCCGCACATCAATATCATCCCGGAGCTGTTTTTTCGTCGCCGAGGCCAACGCCTGCTCCAGCACCCCGAATACCACATCACGGTTGACATTCTTTTCTCTGGCCAGCGCATCGGCCAACAGCAAAATCTCGCGGCTCATTTCCGACAACCCCTTGTTCTACGCATCATACA
>JAJYGL010000004.1 GCA_021790625.1 Pseudomonadota bacterium
CCAGTCCATCGGTGACGTACAGCGTGTCATCTTTGCCTAGTGCGGTGCCCGTCGGGCCGAACAGAAAATTGTCACGGTCGGCACGCTGGGCATAATGGTCACCAATCACAGTTTCGTGCGCGATCACTGGCGGTTTGCCATCCTGAATGTCCAGATTCAGCCGCAACACAGTGGCCTGGTGTTTCACGACCGGCAATTGAGTGGCAGGGTCGAGTACGTCAGGACCCGGCAGACCAAATCCAGCCATGCTGATGAACAATGTGGCATGGTTGTTTTGCTCTTGCCAACTGATGTTGCCCCACGGATCATTGATGAACCGGTCTGCCCAGGTTTCAACCAGTTTTCCATTGGCGTCGAATACCAGTAAACAGCCGTCCCCCTTGGTGGCAGTCGTGCCATCGGTGCTGGGCGTACTGCCGACGATGATCCAACCGCTGTTCAGGATGGCCATGGCGGTGGATAGCCCAATACCGCCCGGGCATTCTTTCATGTGTTGCGGTAACTGGGCAAACAAGGTGGTTTTGCCGCTGGTGGGGCTGTAACGCACGATGCTGCTGCCGGTTCCTTGCAGATTGCTGATGTTGTTGAAATTGTCGACCAGCACATCGCCTTGTTTCAGTATGCCCATGTCGCGTGGTACGACAACCACAGCATAAGGGTTTTCATCGCCATTATCAGTAATGGTAGAACTCAAAAATTTGTGCCGGTGCAAGGTTTCCAGCATGCCCTGCGGTGCGGCTAAGCTGTGTTGGCTGGCAACAGAAAGAAATAGGGCGCATAAAGCAATGCGCAAGCGCTTGTTGGTGGGCATGGTGGTCTCCGTCAGAATGAAATGTTGGTGCGCAGGCCGACAACCCATTCGTTGCCGATGCGTTCACCGGTCAGATATGGGTTGGTGACGCCTGCGCCAGGATTGATGACATATTGCACATCCGGTTGTAGTTGAATCCATGGCCGCAACTGATATTGGTAGGTCATTTCATACACCGTTTCGGCGCTACGGACGGTTTGTGCTGTGCCATACAGATTGCCATCGGCATTCAACGCGGCGGCATCCGGGCTGATGTGGGCATAATCGACGCTGACGCCAAAGGTATCCGGTGCGCGGTAAATGAAAGGGCTGTGCAAGACAAATCCGGCATTGGCGCTGTAATTGACCAAATTGCGGTCAGTCAGCGGGGTGCCCATGACACGGGCAAACCAGGCCAGCGTCTGGTTGGGATTGCCCTGATTGCGCCAGAACAGATGATCCGCAACCGCGTACACGGCATAATCGCCCTGATGCTGTATCGGTTGACCATTGCTGGCTGGATTGTTGAGCGATAAACCCTGCGTGTCCCAACGTTGGTCGGCGAAGCTGCGGCTGTCGTACCAGGTGCCGATGCGATATGTCCAACCCAGATCGGAGTTTTCTCCTGGCTCGACCATGCTGCCCAGAGCAGGATAGGAAAATTGCGCTTCCATGATGGCTAATACCCCGCCGCCCCAGGGAAAGCTGTCGCCATGGGGGTCGAGTTGTTGCGGATTACCGATTTGCCGTTGCGTCGGACTGCCGTTGAAGACGCCAGCCAGAATCTGTGTGCCATTTATCGGGCGCGAGGATAACCGCAGACCGAGCGCCGATAATGGATAGGCGGGTCCACCACCAGGGAGATCGGCAGAAGGTAACATCGGCCAACCGGACGCGGTGTTGATAAAATATAGCGCGTTGTTGCTGACCATGAATTCCTGATCGACGCTGATTTGCCCGGCCTTGATGTCCAGACGGTCTTCATCCAGAAATTTCTGGTCATACCACATTTCCCACAAACGGGTGCCGGGATTACCCTCAATACCGCTGGCGGTTTGCAGGCTTTGCAGATTGGAAGCGCCAAGATTGTTGCCGTGCAGATTGAGCAGGCTCAGATTGAACAGCCCGCCATAATGCCCCATCGCCCGTTGGGTATCCATTTGCAACAGGATTTGCGTCAGGCCGTCGGCAGCAGAGCCGGTTTTCGTGCCGCCAGTGATATTGCCCAGCGATTCATCGGTTTCTTCCACCGCCAATACCACACCATACCGGCTCAGCCAGCCGCGCAAGCCCCACATATTGCCCAATAAAGACGAGCTACGGTTGATGCCATCGAGAAAATCGAACAATCCTTCATTGCTGCTTTGCCCGTTGGAAGCCGGCGCCATCATGGGTGGCGGGGCAGCATGGGCGATGCTTGCTGCGCACAGCGCACAGAGTAAAATGGTCTTGCGCGGACAAATACCGGCGTGTCGCAGCTGACGGCGTTGAAATTTGTGTTGGTGCACCATGTTTTGTATTTACGAATCATTATGAGAATCATTATCATTCATAAAAATAATCATGTCAAGCGTCGGAAAGACAAAAATAGTTGCCAGGTTTTACATATAGCTATTAATAATAATTAACATTGTAGTATAATAATTATTATCAATTGGAGTAAAGCCATAAAATCAAGTTATGAAAATAGTATTCCAACGGTAAAAAACAGCAGAATTTAAAATTATCTGCGAGATAAAAAAGGAGATTGTTGTTATGGAGATGTTGGTTGGCAGTTTGTACGTCTTCGTCGGCATTGTATTATATTTATTTGCACAACATTTCCTGATTGCGCTGGATTTGGCCGGGAACAAAAAGCATTTTCTTTTTTCCGGCTTGTGTCTGATGGCGGTGATGGCCAGTGTCGTGGGGTTGATTGTTCAGCGTGGGTTACCTGCCTTGCAAATTACAATGATGTTGGAGTGGCAACTGGTCGCTTTAACTGGATATGTGCTTTTTTTGCTCTGGTTCGTTTCATTGCAGGTAGGTAAGCAGTCACATAAAACACCGTGGGTGTTGACATTGCTCTTTGGGTTGCAGTGGGGTGGTGTGCTGGTTGCCACATTTTATGTTCCGATGAGTCTCTGGGATGCGCTGATTATTTTCTGGCCAATGTTTGTGTTGCTGTTGACGAGCAGTTTCGTCTTTGTCATGTATTGCCTGTTGCGCCAATGGCGACGTCGGCGGCGTAGTACGGATGCGTGGATGTTGTCCGGCATGGGGTTCGCTCTGGCGGGTATCGTGGGGGGATGGTGGGCGCGACATCAGATTGTGCAGGTCGCGGAAATCATGACATTGGGGTTTTCTTGCGCGAGCATCGTCATGGGGGTGGCGCTGGCGCGGGAAGTACAACGCCAGTTGTGGGTTTCTGAACGCGACTTTCGCACCATGTTTGAAAATTCTCCTACCGCCACACTGGTCATCGATCCGGTAACCGGGCTGATCACGCAGGCCAACCCTATGGCCTCGAGGTTGTTTGGTTATGCTCAGGCGGAAATGCTGGCGCTTAATCTCGCGAGCATCGTGTATCCGGAAGACAAGGAAGTGTTTCGGCGCGAGATGATGGCGCCGGATAATCCGGCGTGGAATTTGATGCACTCGGAGCGGCGCTATCTGAAAAGAAACGGGCAGGCTTTTGTGTCCGACAACTATATTTCTGCCTTGAAAAACGAGGAGAACCAGGTTGTTCGCCTGATTGTGAATGTCATCGACATCACGGAACGCAAGGAGCATGAGGTGCATATCAACCGGTTGGCTTTCTATGATCAATTGACCCAACTGCCGAACCGGCAATATTTTGGCGAGCGTTTGGGGACGATGTTGACTAACGTGCTGAAAGATGAATGGTATGGTGCCCTGTTACTGATTGATCTCGACAACTTCAAAACCATCAACGATACGCTTGGTCATAGTATGGGAGATGCGTTGTTGCAGTTAGTGGCACAACGTTTGTCGTTAAACATACGTGGCGGGGATATGGTGGCCAGGTTGGGAGGTGATGAGTTTGTGGTGGTGTTTCCCAATTTGCACCGTCAGATTGGTGTAGCCAGAGAGCAGGCCAGATTGCGTTGCGAACAGATTCTGGCTGAACTCGGCAAGGCGTATCGTCTGGATGGCAATACGATGCTGGTGACATGCAGTCTGGGAGCAACCTTTTTTCGCAAGGATGCTGCGGTCGAGGGATTGGTGAAAGAAGCCGATATTGCACTGTATCAGGCCAAAAAGGCCGGGCGAAACACCATGGCATTTTTTGAACCGGAAATGCAGCAGGCGTTGCAGGTGCGAGCAACGCTGGAGACCGAGTTGCGGCAGGCGCTGGAATCTCGCCAGTTTCGGTTACATTATCAGATTCAGGTCGACGACCAGAAACGGCCCGTTGGTGCGGAGGCGTTGATTCGCTGGGTGCATCCGGAGCGGGGCATTGTTCCGCCAGCGCAGTTTATCACGATGGCGGAGGAAATCGGGCTGATTCAGCCAATTGGCAAAATGGTGCTGGAAATGGCATGCAAACAGTTGGTGGCATGGAAAACTTACCCGGCCATCAATCAGTTGGTATTGGCGGTCAATGTTAGCTCGGCACAATTGCATCAAAGTGATTTCGTGCACCATGTGAAGGGTTTGTTACAGCAATACGCGGTCTGGCCAGGGCATTTGAAACTGGAACTGACCGAGAGTGCCTTGTTGGCCGATATGGAAAATGTCATTCTGGTCATGCAGGAATTGCGGGAGATCGGCGTGCGGTTTTCGCTGGATGATTTTGGAACGGGATATTCTTCCCTGCAATATCTCAAACGGTTGCCGATTGATCAGCTGAAAATCGATAAATCCTTTGTGCAGGACATCCAGACAGAAGAAAATGATCGCACGATTGTCCGTACCATCATTGCCATGGCGCAGGCATTGAATCTGGAAGTCATTGCCGAGGGCGTGGAAACCAAAGAGCAGCGCAATCTGTTGCGTGAATATGGTTGCCGTCATTATCAGGGTTACTTATTCGACCGACCGCAACCGGCAGACAAATTTCAGTATCGATGGCTGGAAGGTCACGACCCAAGTTGAGAGGCGCTTTCAGAGACCAAGGTAAGCCGCTTGTACCGTTGGATCGTCAATCAGTGCACGGCTGGCGCCAGTAATGAAGATGCGGCCGGTTTCCATGATGGCGGCGCGGTCGCTGTGGGCGAGCGCCAGCCTGGCATTCTGCTCCACCAGCAGTATGGATACGCCGTTGCGATGCGCCATGTCGAGGCTGGCGAATACGGCCTCGGTCATGAGCGGAGCGAGTCCCATGGTCGGTTCGTCAAGCAGCAACAGGCGAGGGCGTGACAGCAATGCGCGTTGGATGGACAGCAACTGCTGTTCGCCACCGGAGAGTTGCCCTGCCGGCTGGTGGCGACGCTCGCCCAGTCTGGGCCACGTGTCGTAGATGTGGTTGATTTCTTGCCTGACGGCTAGCGGGTCGGTACGGGTATAAGCGCCGAGCGAGAGGTTTTCTGCCACACTCAGTTGATTGAACATGCCACGACCTTCTGGCACCAAGGCTATCCCATGACGCAAAATATCGTGTGGTGCCCTACGCAGCAGGGAGTGGCCATTGAAGTGTATTTGGCCGGCGTGGACAGGCAGCAGACCGGCGATTGCTTTGAGCAATGTGGTTTTTCCAGCGCCATTGGCACCTATCAGGCATACGCGCTCCCCGTCGTCAACGTGCAAATCAACACCTTGTACTGCTTCCAGATGACCATAGCGGATGCGGAGGTTGTGTAATGCCAGTCCGGTCATGATGCGCTACCCAGATAAGCTGCGATGACATCGGGGTGCTGGCGAACACGTTCCGGAATATCCAATGCAATGCGCTCGCCAAAATGCAGTACAGCTATCCGGTCACATAATGCCATCATCCATTTGACATCGTGTTCAATGACGAGAATGCTGATGTGGCGCTGCGCGCGTAAGGACAGGATGAGCTCACGCAAGGCGTCGCGCTCAGTTTGCCCCATTCCGGCGGCTGGTTCGTCAAGGGCGAGCAGCTTGGGTTCGCTGGCGAGCGCCCGGGCAATTTCCAGTCGACGCTGGTCACCATAAGACAGGTTGCGCGCCAGTGTCTGCGTGTGATGGTGAATGCCGACTTGCTGCAACAATTGATGTGCCGTGTCGCGCAGATCGGCTTCCTCGCGTCTGGCGCGCTGGTTGCGCGAGATGGCGCCCCAAATGCCGGTATGGCCCAGGCTATGGCGCCCGATCATTACGTTTTCCAGCACGCTAAGACCGGGAAAGAGCCGGATATTCTGAAAGGTTCGTGCCAGACCGTGACGCAGAATGTCGTGGACAGCCAGTCCGGTCAGGGAGCATCCATCCAGTGTGACGTTGCCTGATGTTGGCGTGACCAGTCCGGTGATGACATTGAATAACGTGGTTTTTCCGGCTCCGTTCGGGCCTATCAGACCAAAAATTTCGTTGTTGTTGACCGTCAGACTGACGTCGTGCAAGGCACGCACACCACCAAACCGGCAACTGACCTGATGGATATCAAGCAAGGTATTCATGGCAATTTTTTCTGCCATTCGCGTCGCTGCGCAGGTGATGGCAGGAGCCCTGCCGGGCGATACAGCATGATCAGAATCAATGCGCCACCAAACAGGAGCATGCGTACGTCATTGGGATCGATCCAGATATGCCCGAAATGGTTGAGCTGCCAGTCGCCCATCATGCGCAAGGCCTCTGGCAACACGGTGAGCAGGATTGCGCCAAAAATGACGCCATTGACGTTGCCCATGCCGCCTAGCACCACCATGCAAAGCACCATGACTGATTCCATCAGGTTGAAACTTTCCGGACTGACGAAGCCTTGAAATCCGGCAAATAATGCGCCAGCAAATCCGCCGCAAGTGGCGCCGAGGGAAAAAGCCAGCAGTTTGTAATTGCGCACGGCAATGCCGCTCGCCGCAGCGGCTAATTCATCTTCGCGGATGGCAGCCCACGCCCGTCCGATGCGGGAATGTTGCAGACGGGTGGCCAGCCACGCCATGCCAATGACGGTAGCCAAAAACAGATAATAGTATTGTTGAGTTCCGGTTAGCGTCAAACCGGCAAAATGGTGGGGGCGGGAAAAGGTGAAGTTACCCAGACGAATAGGATCGATCAGACTGATGCCCTGAGGGCCATTGGTCAGGTTGAACGGTGTGTCCAGATTATTGAGAAAAATGCGCACAATTTCGCCGAAGCCCAAGGTGACGATCGCCAGATAATCACCACGCAAACGTAAAGTCGGTGCGCCCAGCAACAAGCCGAACAAGCCAGCCAGCGCTGCACTCAAAGGCAGTGTTGCCCACAGCGGCCAGTGCAGATTGAATTGCATGGAATCCAGTAGTGCATACAGATAGGCGCCGGTAGCATAAAAAGCGATGTAGCCCAGATCAAGCAGACCGGCAAAGCCGACAACGATGTTCAAACCGATGGCCAGCATGCTGTACAGCAGCGCCATGTCGACGATACGTACCCAGGCTGCACCGGGGCCGGCTTGCAGCAATAGCGGTAACACGACGAGCAACAAGCCTTTGCCGACAGAGACAGGAGAAAATATTGATGCAGAAGCGCCCATGTTGTTCAAGCTCTGTCGGTGGCAGGCTTACCAAGCAAGCCGGATGGGCGTACCATCAATACGATGATGAGGACAAAAAAAGCGAATACGTCCTGATAATTGCTGCCGAGTAAGCCGTGGGTGAGCACGCCGATATACCCGGCGCCTAAGCTTTCGATCACACCCAGTAACAGACCGCCGAGAATGGCGCCGCGCAATTGGCCGATACCGCCCAGAACAGCGGCGGAGAAGGCTTTTAACCCCAATAGAAACCCCATGTAATAATGCGCAAGACCATAGTAAGCGCTTACCATTAAGCCAGCAACGGCTGCTAGCGCAGAGCCAATCAGGAAGGTGACGGAGATAATCTGGTTGGCGTTGATGCCCATCAGTCCGGCAAGTTGCGGTGATTGTGCGGTGGCACGCATCGCTCGCCCCAGCCGGGTGTGGCGCACCAGAAAATCGAGGATCAGCATCAAGGTGAGCGCTATGCCAAGAATAGCGAGTTGAATGCCGGTGATGCGCGCACCGTCGATATCGAACCAGGTTTGAGGCAGCAATGCAGGAAAAGCCAGATACTGGCGTCCCCAGATGAGCATCGCCAGATTTTGCAAAATGATAGAAACACCGATGGCCGTAATCAATGGCGCCAAACGCGGCGCATGGCGTAAGGGGCGGTAAGCCAGACGTTCAATGAAATAACCCAGCACCATGCATACCGCAATGGCTGCAATCAGCCCCAACGCAACGGCGGCAGGCCATGGCAGATGACCGGACAAGGCTGTGATGCTGGTTAAAGCAACCATGGCGCCAATCATCGTGACGTCGCCGTGGGCGAAATTGATGAGGCCGAGAATGCCGTATACCATGGTGTAACCCAGCGCAACCAGAGCATATACGCTGCCAAGTACAAGGCCATTGACAAGTTGTTGCAACAAAATCGACATGGCGCTGATGGAGAATTGTTTTGACGGCGAAGCCCGATTTTACCTGATACCGTCTTAAAATTGAAAGATAAATTTGGGTTTGATCTTCTGAAGAAAGAGGCGCAGGTATGGCTTGCAAATATACCTGAGTGTTTTATACTGGTATCCGGGTCGGCAAACATCAAGGAGGTTCATCATGAATGTGATGCTCGAAGAATTTCAAAGCTTGCAACAAAGCAAAGCGGGTGGTCATTTGGTGAACTGGCGCATCTTTCGAAGACCGGAAGACGCGGACGCTCATCTGGGACATATCATGCTAGGTGAAGGACAGCATGTTGTTGGCGGCAGGGATATCGATAGTGTCGGACCCTGTTGGTGGGTAGGCGTGATGGTCGATGATCTGCAGCGCTGGGGACATCACGCATCCATTAATAAACACGCGCAATGATTCTTTGATGAACCGCTGATCTATTCCTCCATGACCCGAAACTGCCTTGTTTGTAACGAGAAAAACATGCTCGGCGGGACGGGGCCTGGTGGGTGGACTGCCGTGTCACTTGTCAAGGAGAATGCCCCCTGACTGCGAGCCGCGCCTTGCATTTCATCCCGCCAGGCCGCCGTCGCGGTCATGTGGGAATAGATCAGCGGTTCCCTGCTGGGGCGATTCAAAATTGTGCTCCATTTTGGAATCCATGTCGTCATGGAGAGTAAATTTCATCGTTATGTGTTGTGGCGAATAGTATAGCGGAAATTAATCAGCGGCCCTTGGCGGTCATTCACACAACCCAATGTTATCAGTGTAAAATGTGCAGACCCTGGCTCCCGGAGTTATCATGTCTACCTTGCTAGACGAGATCGAGCAACAAACACTAAAGCTTTCACCTGCTGATCGTGCTCATCTTGCCGAGATTCTTCTCGAATCACTGCGTGAACCCTCGCTGCCTGAGACGGAGAGGGAATGGGAACGAGAAATTGAAAACCGTGTGGTTGCCTTTGACAGGGGTGAGTTGCAAACTCACACTGCAGATGAAGTATTTGCGGATGCAAGGCATATGGTTCGGTGAAACGCGCGCGTTTTATCACGGCTGCACGTATGGAGTTCCTTGCCGAAGTTGCTTACTACAATGACATTCAACCCAGTTTGGGTGCGCGTTTTACCGCAGCCGTAGAAGACGCAACGATGAGAGCGCTTGCATTCCCACTTGCCGGTTCACCAGCAGTTTCAAATACACGTCGCGTCGTTCTGAAAGAATTCCCTTTCTCGCTT
>JAJYGL010000082.1:0-5815 GCA_021790625.1 Pseudomonadota bacterium
TGCCGATGAGCCTGCCGGCGCAATTGGTGCGTCAGCGTCCGGATGTGCTGGCCGCCCTGGCGCAATTGCATGCTGCCAGCGCCAATGTCGGTGTGGCCGTGGCGGCCAGATTGCCGCAGTTTTCCATCGAGGGGGCCGTTGGAGGTGAAGCATCAGTATTCAATCAGATGTTTCAGGCCGGTGGTCCTTTCTGGTATTTGCTCGGTAATGTGACGCAACCGATTTTTGCGGGCAACACCTTGTTACATCGGGAACGCGCTGCTGATCAGGCGCTGGTGCAGGCGGCGGCGCAATATCGTTCTACGGTGCTTGCCGCATTGCAGAATGTCGCCGATACCCTGCACGCATTGCATGCTGATGCTGATAGCCTGGTAGCGGCAGTTAACGCAGAGCAGGCAGCAAAAGTGAGTCTAGATATTACCCAGCAACAGATGAATACGGGTTATGTCAGTCAGTTGACGCTGCTGGTTGCCGAACAGGTCCATCAACAGGCCGAGGAAAACCTGATTCAGGCACGTAGCTTGCGTTTGGGTGACACGGCTTTATTGTATCAGGCGTTGGGCGGCGGTTGGTGGAATGTCCGTTAAGGAACCGCTGATCTATTCCATCGCGGTCACGTAGGAATGGATTGGCGGTTCCTTGGCAAATGTTTCGATGTATTCGGGTTGCGCTGAGCTTGCCATCAAATCATTCCATTGGCGCTTTGCTCTCTGGTAGGCGGTCTGCGTGATGATCCGTGCCGAGCATCAGGTACATGCCGGGTACGACAAACAGGGTGAACATGGTGCCAATGGCAAGGCCGCTGGCAATCACCAATCCCAGATTAAAACGGCTGAGTGCGCCAGCACCATTGGCAAACAGCAAAGGCATGACGCCGAGCACCATGGCGGCCGTCGTCATCAGGATGGGGCGCAGGCGCAGACCAGCGGCTTTTTCAATGGCGGCACGCTTGGAAAGGCCGTTGCGTTGCAAATTGTTGGCGAATTCGACAATCAAAATACCGTGTTTGGAAATCAACCCAATCAGCGTCACCAATCCGACTTCGGTATAAATGTTGAGTGATGCTTGTCCGATACCCAGGTTGACAAATATCAGTGCGCCGGCAATCGACATGGGGACGGAGACCAGAATGATGAAAGGGTCACGGAAGCTTTCAAACTGTGCTGACAGAGCAAGAAAAATGATCAGCAGTGCGAACAGGAAGGTAAATACCATGCCTCCTGATTCCTGTATGAACTGCCGTGAAGGGCCGGAGTAATCAAAACTGTAGTTGGGTGGCAAGGTGCGTTGCGCCAATTGTTTCAGGGTATTGAGTGCTTCACCTTGCGAAATGGTCGGGAAATTGACCCCCTGAATGGTGGCAGTATTTTCTTGCTGGAAATGGTTGATGGTTTCTGGTTCAGTGTGGTTTTCCAGATGCGCGACACTCGATAGCGATACCATGCTGCCGTTGGCGCTGCGCAGATAATATTGCTTCAGATCAGCAGTATTCAGTCGAAAATGTTGTTGCACTTGCGGGATGACCTTGTAAGATCGCCCGGCGATTTCAAAGTAGTTGACATAATTGCCGCCCAGCATGGCGGACAGCGCAGAGCCGATGTCCTGCATGTTCAGACCCAGTTGCGCCGCTTTGTCACGATTGATGACGACAGTGGTTTGTGGCAAGTCGATACGCAGATCCGATTGCAAGAAGATGAATTTGCCGGTTTTTTGTGCGTCTTGCAAAAATTTCTCTGATACATCGTATAGATTGGAGAACGGTTCTGTCGTGGTAAGGACGAATTGCACCGGGAAACCGCGAGCGCCGGGCAAGGGGGGTGGTTGAAACACGGCATTTTGTGAACCGGCGATATGGGCGATTTCTTGCTGGATGACGGGTTGCAGCGTATTGCTGTTTGTTTTGCGCTTATCCCAGGGCTTTAGCACCATGCCGCTAATGACCTGTGTTGGCATATCCATCTGGAACACATGAGCGGTTTCTGAATGCTGCTGGAAAATCCGGGTGATGGCGGCGGCATTCATTTCGCGTTGTTGCAAGGTGGCATCGGGCGCATTGAATGACATGGCAATCAACACGCCCTGATCTTCTTGCGGAGCCAACTCACTCTTTGAAGTGCTGTAGAGAAAGTAGATGCCTGCCAGCATACAGACAGCAAAGATTGCGATGACCGGCAAGTGGTTCAATACGCTGTCCAGGCGCCGTTCGTAAGCGCGATCTAGTCGGGAGAACTGGTGATCCAGCCATAGAACCAGATGGTCAGACCAGTTGCCGCTGTTTTGTTGCGGGGCATGCAGCAGGCGTGAGCACATCATCGGGGAAAGCGTCAAGGCAATGATGGCGGACAAGGTAACGGATGCTACCAGCGTAAAAGCAAATTCCGTGAACAACGCGCCAGTCAACCCGCCCATGAATCCAATGGGGATGTAAACTGCGATCAGGACAATGGTCATGGCGATGATCGGGTTGGCGAGTTCACGGGCAGCAATTAACCCTGCGTCGATGGGTGCCAGACCTTCTTCGAGATGGCGGCTGACATTTTCGACCACAATAATGGCGTCGTCCACCACCAGTCCGATGGCCAGCACCAATGAGAGCAAGGTAAGCAGATTGATGGAATAGCCCAGCGCCAGCATGATGGTGAAGGTGCCGATCAGCGACAGGGGAATGGTGACAATGGGGATGAGCACTGCGCGTGGCGAACCCAGGAAAATGAATACCACTAGCGTGACCACGGCACCGGCTTCTAGCAGGGTTTTGATGACTTCCCGAATGGAGGCATTGACGAATTGTGTGGAGTCATACACCACTTTGGCTTTGAGGCCGGTGGGTAGCTGAGCCTGAATGTCAGGCAATGCCTGATTGACGCGTTTGATAACATCGAGCAGATTGGCGCTTGGCGCTACCTGAATGCCGACATAGACGGCTTTTCGGCCGTCGAATGCCACACTGCTGTCATAATCTTCTGACCCCAGGCTGACGTGGGCGACATCGCCCAATCGCACGACGGAATCGCCTTGTTGCTTGAGAATGATTTGTTTGAATTGCTCGGGTGAATGTAAATCGGTGGAGGCGTTGAGGTTGATTTGTATCATCTGCCCACGTGTCTGTCCGTTGGATGACAGAAAATTATCCGTTGCGAGCGCGTTCCAGACATCAGTGGCTGTCAGACCAAATGCGGCCAGTTTTTGTGGGTTGAGCCAGGCACGTAAAGCAAAATTCTTGGCGCCGAGC
Organism: Pseudomonadota bacterium; assembly: GCA_021790625.1. GTDB lineage: Bacteria > Pseudomonadota > Gammaproteobacteria > Burkholderiales > Sulfuriferulaceae > Sulfuriferula. The sequence goes on from JAJYGL010000082.1 coordinate 3,233, forward strand.
AATTCGGCCATTTGTACGCCATTGATGGATTGCAATTTGGGTTGTACGGCGCGAATCAGATAATCGGTGACCTGGTTGGGTTGTAAGGTGTCACTGTAAAAGCCAATGTACATGGCGTCGATGGTTTGACCAATGCTGACATTCAACACCGGTTTTTGTGCTTGTGGCGGTAATTGGTTCAACACCGAGTTGACCTTGGTGTTGATTTCGGTCATCGCCTTGTCAGGATCATAATTCAACCGCAGATTGGCCGTGATGGTGCTGGTACCTTGCACACTGCTTGACGTCATATAGTCGATGCCGTTGGCCTGTGCCACAGCGCTTTCCAGTGGCGTTGTGATGAAGCTGGCGACCAGATTGGCATCGGCACCCGGATAGGCTGTCGTGATGGTGATGACCGCATTCTGGGTAAAAGGAAATTGCAGGACGGGTAACAGGCCAATCGATCGCAATCCCAGAACGAGAATGATCAGGCTGACAACCGTGGCAAGAACCGGGCGGTGGATGAAGATGTCGGTAAATTTCTGACTGGTCGTTTTTGGCGTATTCATTCGTCACCCACTTCAGGATGCGGATCATTCAGTGGCTGGATGCTGTTGTTGATAAAGACCGGTGCGCCATTGTGCAACTTGAGTTGGCCGCTGGTGACTATGGTTTCACCGGGTTCAACGCCATGCAACACAGCCACTTGGTCGCCACGGGTGGCGCCAGTGATGACGACGCGTTGCTCGACGGTCAGTTTGAGTTTGCCATGGGCATCACGTCCTTTTTCATGCACGACAAATACGGTGCTGCCGTAAGGGTTGTAGGCAATGGCCGTGGCAGGCAGGGTGATGTATTGATGGTCGATGCCACGGTGAATGTGTAACACCATGAACAGATTGGGCAACAGGCGTCCATCCGGATTGGGAATGCTGGCACGCACCTTGATGTTGCGCGTATTGCTATCCACCTGCGGTTCGATGGCGCGGATGGTGCCGGTCATTTTTTTACCGGGAAGGGCATCGGTTTCGGCATCAACCACATCACCGACGTGGATGCTGGATAAAGCAGTCTGTGGCACATCGAAATCGACATACATCGGATCCATTTGTTGCAGGCTGACAATGGTCACCCCGGGCGCGAGGTATTGACCCAGATCCACTTGACGGATACCCAATTTGCCGCTAAACGGGGCGCGTACCATTTTTTGTGCGATGGTCGCCTGCTGCATGGCAACTTGGGCTTTGGCGCTTTGCAACGCTTGAGCGTCGCTGTCTACGGTCGATTGGCTGACAGCCTGAATTTTAAGCTGTGCCATGTCGCGGTCGTAGTTGATTTGCGCCAGTTTTTCATTGGCTTGCAATTGTTTCAGTTGCGCGGCCAAAGGTGCAGTGTTTAATGTCAGGAGCAGGCTATTGGCGGCAACTTTTTCACCGGAATGAAAATGGATGTCAGTAATCAGTCCGCCGGATTCAGTGGTGAGATTGGTGCTGCGACTGGCATGCAGGCTGCCGTTGGCATCCAGAAAAATATGCCATGTCTGCTTGTTGGCGGTGATGACGGAAACCGCTTGAGGTGGCATGCCTTGGCTGCTGATGAATTTGACTATCATTTTATTGCGAAACTGTTGGAAGCCATAAATGCCACCGAACAGGAGGCCAACAGCCACCAACATGATCAACATGGGTTTGGTTGAACTTTTGCTCATAAAGAATGCTCCGCATACAAATGCATATAGATTGACAAACGTTGTGTACGGTTGCCGAAATCAAAGGAAAGGCTGGTGGTTACCCATGCACCGCCCATGGCCTGATACAGCGCCACGGTATCGGTCAGACGTTGCGCTTGCGCTGCGATCAGATTGATGCGGGATTGCTGGGCCTGCTGCTGGCTGATGAGCCATTGCAGATAACTGGCGCTGCCAAGATGAAACTGTTGTGTCGTCAGATCGAGTGATTGTTGTGCGGTATCATCGGCCGCTGTTTGCGCTGCCAGCGTTTGCGCGTCATTGTCGAGCGCACGCAGGCTGTCGGCGACATTGCGAAATGCTTGCAGTACCGTTTGCTGATAGTTGGCATCGACAGCGCGCAAATTGGCTTTTGCCGCCTCGACACCCGCTTTGAGGCCGCCATTGAACAAGGGTTGGCTTAACTGTCCCGCGAGTGACCAGACAGATGCCGCGGGATTAAATAATGCACCTGGCGTCAGCGACTCTTGCCCCACGTTGGCGGAAAGGTTGATTTGCGGGTACAGATTGGCGACGGCAACGCCATATTGTGCATTGGCAGCGTGGAGCATGGCTTCAGCCGCCTGAATGTCAGGGCGGCTGCGCACCAATCGGGAGGGAACGACCAGCGGTAATTGGGCTGGCAGGGTAAAGTCAGTCAGTTTGAAATCGGGTACGGTGAAACCAGCCGGGCTTTTGCCCAACAGGCTGGCCAGCAGGTGGGATGTTTGTTGCAGGCGGTTTTGCAAAGTGGGCAAGCTGGCCTGAGTCTGTTCCAATTGTGCTTTTAACGACAGGACATCGGACAGCGCAATCGCTCCCATGTGCTGGCGTTGTTCTGCGAGGGCAAGATTTTTTTGTTGCAAGGCGATAAT
>JAJYGL010000082.1:6434-9570 GCA_021790625.1 Pseudomonadota bacterium
GTCATTCGGGGCCTCTTTCAGAGTTTGTCGTGGGCGAGGTGGTCGTCATGGGAGTGCTTGGGAAGACCGTCCAGCAAGAGCGTCAGCCTGTCGATCAGGCGATGTTCTAGTTGTTCAAACAGATTTTTTTCGGTGTCGCTGAAATCTTGCCAGATCGTTTCGTACAATTTCCATTGCAGGGGAATGATCGACTCGACCAACTGAATGCCTGCTGGCGTCAGGGCCAGAATGATTTTGCGCCGATCGGTTTCGCATCCTTGTCGGCTGACCCATCCTCTTTCTACCATTTCATCGGCCAGTCGCGTCACATTGGTACGTGAAGAAACGATAACGTGGCTCAAATCGCTGGGGTAGATATAGTTTTCCGGACTGGAATACAGCATCACCAACGCGACCCAGATAGTATCGTTGATGCCATAAGGCAATAGATTGTGGTTCATCAATTCATTGAGTTTTTTATAGATCATGAATTGCATGCGTGACAGCATGATGGCCTGACGCGGTTTAACGATATTCAGATTCAGGCGCTGGCCGACGGTGTCCATTCGTTGTTCAAATTCAGCGGTGCAGTTGGAAGACATAATTAATCATCAAATTTTATATATAATAACGCTGGAAATAGTAACATCGTAAATTATTTACTGTCAACCGTTACCCTCATTATTATCGTCTTTGTTATCCTGTCGTTATCTTGAAAAAAGGTATTGCAGTCGGCGCTTTTTGATCGGTATTTTTTGGTGTCGTGCCAGAACCCGGATATAATGGCGTATCCGGATTTTTTGTGAACCATCGTGAGCGAAATTCACCACCACCACCACGAGCATCACCACGAACATAGCATGGAGGATTTGTCACATCCTTCTGCTTTCATGCTGGCGATTGCACTGAATCTATTGTTTGTCATTGTGGAAATCGTGTTTGGTTTGCGTGCCGATTCGCTTGCCTTGCTGGCCGACGCCGGACATAATTTTGGTGATGTTGTCGGACTTTTTGCCTCGCTGGCAGCATTGTTGCTGTCTCGACGACAACCAACACCGCGCTATACCTATGGCCTGCGTAGTGCGACCATTCTGGCGGCGTTGGCCAACACACTGCTATTGTTGGTTGCTGTGTTTGTGATTGCCTGGGAAGCCATACAAAGATTGAATGCACCGCAATCGGTTGATGGTCTCATGGTCAGCGCTGTTGCCGGTTTTGGCGTCATCATCAATACGGGGACGGCACTGCTGCTGATGCGAGGGCGTGGGCATGACCTCAATCGTCAGGGCGCTTTTGTGCACATGGTAGGCGATGCCCTGATTGCCTTGGGCGTTGTCGTGGGTGGATTGCTGGTGTGGTACACAGGATGGTTATGGCTCGACCCGGCCATCAGCCTCGTCATTTCAGCCATGATACTGGTTAGCGCCTGGCATCTGTTTCGCGCTTCATTTCAGCTTGCCCTGCATGCAGTGCCGGAAAATGTCGATACGGAGGCAATCATGGCCTATTTGACGAGCCTGCCAAACGTCGCCGCCGTACACGATTTGCACGTTTGGGGCATGAGCACGACCGAAAATGCGCTCACAGCCCATCTGGTGACCCCGGCAGGCCATCCCGGTGACGTTTTTCTGCATGACGTGGCAGAAGAGCTTGAACATCATTTTCACATTCATCACGCGACCTTGCAAATCGAACTGAATAACGTAGCGCACGCTTGTCCATTGGTGGGTGAGAAAGCTGCTTGAAGCCATGACTGATGCGGCAGGATAATCTTGAGGATAACCTTGTTGGCCGGATCTTGTCGCCAAATTCTCTTGACAGCTTCAGCCAAAAACAGAGATAATCTCGCGCTTCGCAGCATTCAGCCAACAGCGCCACCGGCTCAGCAACATCGCGGCTCAGCAACATCGCGCAGCAGGTACTGTGGGCAGATATGCAGTGAAATGTAGCAGCGCAGTAATAGCAGCGAAAGAATAGCAGCGAAAAATAAACACGCGTTTGCGTACTTTTATCGCATGCCCTTATCGCATGGTGATGTAGCTCAGACGGTTAGAGCGATGGATTCATAACCCATAGGTCGGCAGTTCGATTCTGCCCATCACCACCAAATCCTGTTAACCTGTCGTTATGGCGATAATGTCAAATAAAAGCAGGGGTTACAAGTATAGTGGAAGGCCGCGTCAGAAATGCCATGGAGTTTCCCAACCATTGAAACCAGCCCGGTCAAATAATGATGTCGCTGGAAAGAAGAAACGTGCAGTAGCTTTCGACAGGGCAGCCATCAAGGAGAATGCCCCTTGACTGCGAGACACGGGTGGCACTGACAATGATGATGAATTGCGTGCGCCAGACCGTTATCAATGTCCTCCGCTGACTTTTTTCCCATCTTTCGCTCAAGGGGTAGTTCGAACTCCTGCATAACTATAGCCTACCAAAATGCTTCTTTGATACAACTTGCCCACAAAAAACACGTGCGAACGATGCTTGCCGGGCTGCTTGCGGATAATCGCTACGGCTTCGATGTTTAATGGAGCCGCAATTACACAGATTTTACATCGTTTTTTTCCTGCGTCAGCTCGGCCAGGATATCATGCGCCAGTTTAAATTCGATGTCCGAAGTTGTATGTACAATCAGGACGAATTTGTTGTCGTTGGTTACGTCTTTGATCATGTCGGCGAATTGGTCCTCACGAATACCGGCGCCTTTTCCGCCGCCGGCAACAGCGCCTACCATGGCGCCCCAGCCTATAAGCGCTAACGGGGCGATTAGCGGGCTGGCGACGAACAGGGTTATGCTGGTTGCAGCTATTGCAACAGCTCCGGCAGCACCGATGCCGCCTCCGATGGCGCCCCCGATGATGGCGTCTTTAACGACTTCTTTGGCGACCCCATCGCCGTCGGGCTCAATTTTTTTGTCTGTCATTGTATCGTCGGGAGTAATAACATTAATATGTGCCTGTGCAATACCTCGTTCGATCAGAAAATTTCTGGCGGCATCTGTATCTTGCAAAGTGGTAAAAATACCCACGATCTTGTGCGATTTATTATCCATGATTAATCCTATCCTGAATTGGTTTTATAACCCAACTGCGTTGGGAAAAAAATACCTCAGAGCAGCCAGTAGCCAGAACGTCGGCAAGCGTGGTTCTCCATTAGG
>JAJYGL010000208.1 GCA_021790625.1 Pseudomonadota bacterium
TGCGTGCAACGAGCCGACCATCAAAAGCTCTACCAAATCATCTTGCAAGGACTAAACAAACTGGATACCTCACAATGAGCTTCCCAACCCACCTCGAACATAACTCATGGGACGGGGCCTGGCGGGCGAACTGCCGTGTCTCTTGTCAAGGAGAATGCCCTTTGACTGCGAGTCACGCCTTGCATTTCATCCCGCCAGGCCGAGGTCTTAAACCAGCAAGAAAAAAGGATAATCGTTTAAAGAAAAGCGGAACCCTCCTGGGTTCCGCTTTCAATTTTACAGCCAACTTACAACCAACGTTTCGGTAAGCTGGCCACTTTTGCTTGTCGCCATTTCATTCCTGGTAAAGGAATTATTTAATCACGGCATTCAATTCGCCCTTGGCATATTTACCTGCCATTTTTTCCAGATCCACCGGCTTGATTTTGGCTGCTTGCCCGGCAGAGCCAAATGCTTCATAACGCAGTTTGCAGATTTCCTGCATGGCTTTGGTAGATGCAAGCAAGAATTTGCGTGGATCGAATTCCGAGCGGTTTTCTGCCAGAAATTTGCGCACAGCACCGGTAGAGGCCATACGCAAGTCGGTGTCGATGTTGACCTTGCGCACGCCATGCTTGATGCCTTCGATGATTTCTTCCACAGGTACGCCGTAGGTCTCGCCCATGTCGCCACCAAACTCGTTGATAATCTTGAGCCATTCTTGTGGCACGGAAGAAGAGCCATGCATCACCAGATGGGTGTTGGGGATACGGGCGTGAATTTCCTTGATGCGATTGATGGCAAGAATTTCTCCCGTGGGTGGACGGGTGAACTTGTACGCGCCATGTGATGTTCCAATGGCGATAGCCAGTGCATCGACACCGGTTTTTTTGACGAAATCCGCAGCTTCTTCCGGGTCTGTCAACAGTTGGGAGTGATCCAACACGCCTTCTGCACCGACGCCGTCTTCTTCGCCGGCGGTACCGGTTTCCAGCGAACCCAGACATCCTAACTCGCCTTCGACGGATACACCAACGGCATGGGCGATTTCCACCACGCGGCGGGTAATGTCGACGTTGTAGTCGTAGCTGGATGGCGTTTTGGCGTCTTCACGCAGCGAACCATCCATCATGACGGAAGAAAAACCATCGGCAATCGAGCGCACGCAGACCGGCATGCTGGCGCCATGATCCTGATGCATGACGACCGGAATGTGCGGGTACGCTTCTACCGCAGCGGTGATGAGGTGACGCAGAAAGCTGGCGCCGGCGTATTTCCGGGCGCCGGCAGATGCTTGCATGATGACAGGGCTGCCGCAGGCGTCGGCAGCCTGCATGATGGCGTGCACCTGCTCCAGATTGTTGACGTTGAATGCCGGCAGGCCATAATTGTGCTCGGCGGCGTGATCCAGTAATTGTCGCAATGATACCAGAGCCATGGGATTCTCCTTTGGAAGTGATAAAGTATAGGTTAATGGGAAGGATGTTTGTAAGCGCCGACCTTGACGATTTTCATGGTGTTGGTGCCGCCAGACTGGCCAATGGGTTCGCCAATGGTCAGTACGATGAGGTCGCCATCACGCACCGCGCCACGCCGACGCAGTTCTTCTTCGGCGGCAATCAGCAATGCATCGCGGTTATGCGAATCCTGTTGAAAATTAATCGGATAAACGCCACGATACAGCGTCGCCTTACGGCGGGTGGCAACCTCCGGCGTGAGCGCGTAAATGGGCACGGCGGTGCTGATACGTGACATCCACAAACAGGTAGAACCAGATTGTGTCAGCGCAGCAATGGCGCGAACGTTGGACAAATGGGTGGCGGTAAAAATAGCTGCAAGCGCGACGGATTCATCCACCCGGGCGACGTCAGTATCCATGCGGTTGCAGGAATATTCCGATTCGCTTTCTTTTTCTGCTTCCAGACAGACACGGTGCATGGCGGCTATGGCTTCTACCGGATAGCAACCGGCTGCGGTTTCTGCCGACAACATGACGGCATCGGTGCCATCCAGCACGGCGTTGGCCACGTCAGAGACTTCGGCGCGGGTAGGAATCGGGTTTTGAATCATCGATTCCAGCATCTGGGTGGCGGTGATGACCGGTTTGTTATACTTGCGCGCAACGCGAATGATGCGTTTTTGTAATGCGGGAACGGCAGCATCGCCGACTTCCACGCCAAGGTCACCACGTGCTACCATCACCGCGTCGGAGGCCATGACAATTTCTTCCAGGGCGGTGACAGCTTCTGCACGTTCGATTTTGGCAACCAGCATGCCATAACCGCCGGCTTCGCGCAGCAACTGGCGAGCAAGGTTCATGTCGGCGGCCGAACGCGGGAACGACACTGCAACATAATCGGCCTGAAAAGCGGCAGCGGTGCGAATGTCTTCTATATCCTTTTCTGTCAGGGCGGTTGCCGAGAGGCCACCCCCCTTGCGATTGATGCCCTTGTTGTTGGATAACACGCCGCCCTGTACGACACGGCAGATAATTTCCGCACCACGGACGTCTTCCACCCACATTTCGATACGGCCATCATCGAGCAACAGCGTGGCGCCCCGTTCGAGATCATTGGGAAGATCTTTATAATCCAGCCCGACGCGTTCTTGATTGCCTAGCGAACAGTTGGCATCCAGAATGAATGTATCGCCGACGGCAAGGGCGACTTTGCCTTCCGCAAACTTGCCGACACGGATTTTTGGTCCTTGCAGGTCGGCCAGTACCCCGATGGCACGGCCTCGGGCGCGGGCCAGCGAACGTACCAGTTCGGCGCGTTCGATATGATCCTGTGCCGTGCCGTGCGAAAAATTGAGGCGCACGACATCCAGACCGGCCTCCATCATTTTGTCGAGTATCTTGGCATCGGAAGAGGATGGGCCTAGTGTGGCGACGATTTTTGTTCTACGTATCATGGTGTTGTCCAGACAATAAGCAATCTGCGGAAAAATTCCGCGTGGTTATTTTGCAGCACGTTGTTCCAGAATCTCCACCGCAGGCAACTTTTTGCCTTCCAGAAATTCGAGGAAGGCGCCGCCGGCAGTGGAAATATAGGAAACCTTGTCATATATATCATACTTTTGGATGGCAGCAATGGTGTCGCCGCCGCCAGCCAGTGTAAAGGCTTTGGTATGGGCAATTGCGTCGGCAATGGTTTTTGTGCCGGCACCAAACTGGTCGAATTCAAATACACCTACCGGGCCATTCCAAACCACGGTGCCTGCTTGCATGATGATGTCAGCCAATACTTTTGCGGAATCCGGGCCGATGTCAAAAATCATGTCGTCGTCCTGGACGGCATCAACAGGTTTGAGTACGGCGGGTTCGTTGGCGTCAAAGCGTTTGCCACAGACGACGTCGGTTGCCACAGGAATGCTGGCGCCCCGGGCCTGCATTTTGGCCATCAGTGACTGAGCGATGGGCACGAGGTCGTTTTCACACAAAGATTTGCCAACGGATTTTCCGGTGGCGCGGATGAAGGTGTTGGCAATGCCGCCACCGACCACCAATTGGTCGACTTTGTCGGCCAGTGATTCGAGTACGGTCAGTTTGGTGGACACTTTGGAACCACCAACAATGGCGACCATGGGGCGCGCCGGTTTGTCGAGCGCGCGGGTCAGGGCTTCGAGTTCTTCGGCCAGCAACAGGCCGGCGGCCGCTACCGGAGCAAATTTGGCGATGCCATGCGTAGAGGCCTCGGCACGATGCGCCGTCCCAAAAGCATCCATGACAAACACGTCGCACAAGGCGGCATATTTTTGCGCGGTGGCATCGACATTTTTTTTCTCGCCAACATTGAAGCGAACATTTTCCAGCAGGACAACTTCGCCGTCTGCCACGTTGAAGCCACCGTTCACCCAGTCCCTGATGAGCCGTACAGGGCGGCCAAGTTTTGTCGCCAATACCTCAGCGACGGGTTGCAGAGAGTTTTCGGCGGAGTATTCGCCCTCGGTCGGCCGACCCAGATGCGATGTCACCATGACCTTGGCGCCGGCTTTCAGGCAATACTCGATGGTGCGCAGGGAAGCGGTGATGCGGGCATCGGAGCTTACCTTGCCGTCACTGACAGGTACGTTCATGTCAGCGCGAATGAAAACTCGTTTGCCGTTGAGGGCAAGATCGGTGATGCGGATGAAAGTCATGATAAAACTCCAGTAAAGTAACGGTTGAGGGTTGCCCACACGTCTGTCATGCAAGCCTCAAACGTCACGCGGGCAGCTCGCGCTGCCCGGATGAACAGATTATTGGGCGATGACGCGCACCATTTCCAGCACTTTGCAGGAATAACCCCATTCGTTGTCGTACCAGGCAACGATCTTGACAAAATTGCTGTCCAGCGCAATACCGGCGTCGGCATCAAACGTAGACGTGCAACTCTCGCCACGGAAGTCGGTGGATACCACTTTGTCATTGGTGTAACCCAGCACGCCTTTCATGTCGCCTTCGGAGGCTTCTTTCATGGCGGCACAAATGGCTTCGTAAGTCGTATCCGTGTTCAGTTCGACAGTCAGATCAACCACTGAAACGTCGGAAGTCGGGACACGGAACGACATGCCGGTGAGTTTTTTATTGAGTTCGGGAATCACCTTGCCGACGGCCTTGGCTGCCCCTGTGCTGGAAGGGATGATGTTTTCCAGAATGCCTCGCCCGCCACGCCAGTCCTTGTTGGAGGGGCCGTCCACGGTTTTCTGTGTGGCGGTAGCGGCATGAACGGTCGTCATCAAACCGCGCTTGATGCCAAATTTGTCGTTCAGCACTTTGGCAACCGGGGCGAGACAGTTGGTGGTGCAAGACGCATTCGATACGATGTTTTGACCAATGTAGCTCTTGTGGTTCACGCCATACACGAACATAGGCGTGTCGTCTTTGGAAGGCGCCGACATGATGACTTTTTTGGCGCCGGCAGTCAGGTGCATTTCACAGGTTTCCTTGGTCAGGAACAGACCTGTCGATTCGACCACGACATCAGCCCCGACATCGCCCCAGGCCAGTTCGGCGGGGTTTTTGATGGCGGTCAGGCGGATAGGTTTGCCGTTGACGATCAGCGTGTTACCGTTGACGCTGACGTCGCCTTTGAAGAGGCCATGCACCGAGTCGTGTTTGAGCATATAGGCCAGATAATCCGGATCCAGCAAGTCGTTGATAGCAACGACTTCGATATCGGAAAAGTCTTTGACCGCCGCGCGAAATACCATACGGCCAATACGGCCAAATCCATTGATCCCTATTTTGATTGTCATAATTGAAGCTCCGTGCCAAGTTGAAAAAACGTAAAACCACGCGCCGCCATAGCGGGCGGCGCGGTCAGTCAGAAGAACCGGCGTTTACAGTACACCTTTGACGGTGTTGACGACATGGTCAACCGTAAAGCCAAAATGTTTGAACAGATCGCCAGCCGGAGCAGATTCACCGAAGGTGTCCATACCCACGACATCGCCTTCCAGGCCAACATATTTGCGCCAGAAGTCACGCACGCCCGCTTCGACGGCAACCCGTACCACGCCTTTTGGCAATACGGATGCTTTGTAATCGGCAGACTGGCGGTCGAACACGTTGGTGCAAGGCATGGACACCACACGCGTCGCAATTCCCTCCTCGGCCAGTTGAGCTTGTGCTTTGACGGCCAGTTCGATTTCCGAACCGGTGGCAATCAGGACGGCACGGAAGTTCGGCATGTCTTTCAAGACATAACCACCTTTGGTAATCTGACTGATGGTTTCATCGCTGCGAGACATGAAGGGCAGATTTTGCCGGCTGAGAATGAGGCTGGTCGGGCCGTTGTTGCGGGCAACGCCATGTCCCCAGGCGACGATGGTTTCCACCGTGTCGCAAGGACGCCAGACATCCATGTTGGGAATCATGCGCAAGGTGGCTGTTTGTTCAACGGGTTGGTGCGTCGGGCCGTCTTCACCCAAACCAATGGAGTCATGGGTGAACACAAAAATTACCCGTTGCCGCATCAGTGCCGACATGCGCAAGGCATTGCGCGCGTATTCGGAGAACATCAGGAAGGTGCCGCCAAAAGGCAGTATGCCGCCGTGCAAGGCCATGCCGTTCATGATGGCAGACATGCCGAATTCGCGCACGCCATACGAAATGTAATTGCCAATGCTCGAGCCTCTGACGCGATGGCAGCCTGTCCAGTCGGTCAGGTTGGAGCCAGTCAGATCTGCCGAGCCGCCAATGAATTCGGGCAATGCGGGTGCCAGCGCGTTGATGGCAATCTGTGATGCCTTGCGCGTTGCAACCGTTTCTGCTTTGGCGTTGATGCTGGCAACAGCGTGGGCCAGGAAGGCATCCCAGTTGGCAGGCAGTTCGCCGGCCATGCGGCGGGTGAATTCGGATGCTTCGTCCGGGTAGGCTTCAGCATAAGCCGAGAATTTTTCGTTCCACAGGGTTTCCAGTCCTTCGCCTTTGATGCGGGCATCCCAGCCTTCGTACACGTCAGCAGGAATTTCGAACGGCGGATGGTTCCAGCCGATGCTGGCACGCGTGGCGGCGATTTCAGCCGCTCCCAATGCGGCGCCGTGCACGTCGTGGGTACCTTCCTTGTTGGGCGATCCCTTGCCGATGATGGTTTTGCAGCAGATGAGCGTAGGCTTGTCGGTCACGGCTTTGGCGGCCTGCACGGCGTTGTCGACAGCGACAGCATCGTGACCGTCCACGCCGGCAATCACATGCCAGCCATAAGCTTCGAAACGCTTGGGCGTGTCATCGGTGAACCAGCCTTCCACGTGGCCGTCGATGGAAATGCCGTTGTCGTCCCAGAAACCGATCAGCTTGCCCAGTCCCCAGGTGCCGGCCAGTGCACAGGCCTCATGCGAAATGCCTTCCATCAGGCAGCCATCACCCATGAAGACGTAGGTGTGGTGGTTGATGATTTCGTGACCGGGACGGTTGAACTGTGCCGCCAGCAGTTTTTCTGCCATCGCCATGCCGACGGCATTGGTGATGCCTTGCCCTAAGGGGCCGGTCGTCGTTTCCACGCCGGGTGTATAACCATATTCCGGGTGCCCCGGCGTCTTGGAATGCAACTGGCGAAAACGCTTGAGCTCTTCGATAGGCAGATCGTAACCGGTCAGATGAAGCAAGGCATAAATCAGCATTGAGCCATGCCCGTTGGACAGAACGAAACGATCCCTGTCCGGCCAGGACGGGTTGGCGGGGTTGTGACGGAGGTGGTGATTCCATACGACTTCGGCAATTTCTGCCATGCCCATTGGCGCGCCGGGGTGGCCAGACTTGGCCTGTTCCACAGCATCCATGGCAAGCGCGCGGATCGCGTTGGCCAGTTGGTTACGAGTTGCCATATTTCATTTCCTCAAGGAGTTAACAATTCCTGACGCAGCGTGGCGAAAATAGGTCAATTATCGCTGAGAGTGAGTATTTCAGCAAGTCATTCCCGTTTTTGGAATTGTCATTGAAGTGTGATCAACACGGATCGTTCGCCGACAGACGCATACATTTCTTTCCTCGACTGCTTCCTGAAGGCGAGGGTCGTTCGCCTGCCCACCAAACCCTGCCTCATCCGGTTTGCGGCCAAATCGGGCACTCGTTTTCTTGTATGGCTTGGCATCATAGCCCCGGCTACAACCTGTGCTGCACGCGTCGTGTTCTTTTAAATTTGATCAGGGGCGCGACTCATGGAGGAATGGATCAGCGCTTCCCTTACAGTGCGGCGGCGGCCTGAACATTGTCCAGCCAGTCGCACCACTCCTGAAAGACTTGTTGATCCAGTGCGGCGACGACGGATCGTTGCCAAGGGTCGTCGGCCCAGAAGTCTGTCTGGGTCAGTGTGCGACAGTATCCACCGGCCTGCTCCAGAATGAGACTGCCCGCAGCGTAATCCCATAATTTCTGGCCGCCATGCAGATAGGCGTCGATGCGGCCTGTGGCGACATAACACCAGTCGAGCGTACTGGCGCCAAAGTTGCGGCGGGAGGAAAAAGGCGGATGGGTGGCAATCGCGGCGGCAATCGCGGGTGGAGCCCGCTTGAATTCAACGCTAGCCAGTGCATGACACAAACCACCCTGGCGGCGCGAGATGGGCAGCGGTTTATTGTTGAGCCAAGCACCTTGTCCACGTTCGGCACTGAATAATTCATCAGTGACCGGGTTATAGACCACACCGAATACACTGCGCCCCTGACGCATGAAAGCGACCGATACGGCAAAATAAGGTATCCCATTGACGAAATTGGAAGTGCCATCAATCGGGTCGATACACCATAACCCATCTTGTCCGGCTTGCCAGAGGGCGTGTTGTTCGGCTTCGGTCATTTCTTCACCCAGCACGGGGCAGTCAATCAGATGGCGCAATTGATCGGTCAAGGCATTTTGGCACGACAGGTCGGCTTCGGTGAACAGGCTGCCATCACTTTTTCGGCTGTGTGCTACCTTGAGGTAACGTGGCATGACTTCTTGTTGCGCAACGCGGCGCACGATTTTCCCTAGTTGTGTCAGCATGTCAGTCGTGCAGCCATTTAATTGAACAGCCCATGCCAGGAATCTGTTCCAACGGTCCTTGTTGGGTCCGGGCAATCTGGCACATGGCTTCAAACAGGTCACGGCGCGTGCCTGCCGGGGCGGCTTCCTTGCGCGAGGCGTCGAAACGGCCACGGTACTGCAATTGACCTGCACGGTTGAGGCCAAAAAAATCGGGGGTGCAGACCGCATTCCATGCCCGAGCGACTTCTTGTGAGGCGTCGAGCACGTAAGGAAACGGAAATTGATGCGTCGCGACCGCTTTGACCATGTTGTCGAACGAGTCTTCCGGGTACTCGTTCGGGTCGTTGGACATGATGGCGATGCTATTGATGCCATGTGCATCGCGTAATTCGGCGCAATCCTTGACCAGGCGTGGCAGAATGGCCTGTACGTAAGGGCAATGATTGCAGATGAACATGACCAGCAAGCCGTTTTTTCCCATCGCTGAGGACAAGGAATGGCTTTTGCCATCCGTGCCAGGTAAATTGAAAGTAGGTGCCTGCCAGCCAAAATCGCAGACAGGGGTTTGCAGACTAACCACGTTTGGGCTCCTGAATAAAGTTACGTATAATGTCAGCATCATAACATGACAGCCCGATAGCGGCACAGAGACGATACATGGCTCCCCGTTTTTTCCTGCCGATTGGTCTGGTGCCTTATACCGAGATTGTCTTACCAGAAGCCAGCGCCCATCATGCCGCGCGGGTATTGCGGTTGGGGGTAGGCGACGCGGTTACTCTGTTTGACGGGACAGGGGTAGAATTTGCCGGTAACATCATCTTTATCGGGCGGCAGGAAGTGCGTGTCCAACTTGCGGCAGGACAGTCTGTCTCGCGCGAATCTCCATTACAAGTTACGTTGATACAGGGCATTTCAAGTGGCGATCGTATGGATTACACGCTGCAAAAGGCAGTAGAGTTGGGTGTGGCGCGAATTGTGCCGGTGTTTTGCGCCCGTAGCGTGGTTCGTCTGGTTGGGGAACGCGCACAAAAACGGCAACAGCATTGGCAACAATTGGTGGTTGCCGCATGTGAACAATGTGGACGCAACCGTGTGCCAGAAGTTG
>JAJYGL010000059.1 GCA_021790625.1 Pseudomonadota bacterium
GGGTGCGGCAGAATGAGTTGTGGAGAGTTGTGCATTACCTGATTGTACAGCAAGATGTCGATATCTATGGTGCGTGGAGCATTGCGAAATTGACGGGTACGTCCGAGTTGCTGCTCGATTGACAGCAACCTGTATAGCAAATCCTCGGGGAGGAGCGGGGTGCTGACGCAAATGACTGCATTGATGAAGTCTGGTTGCGCATCAAACCCAACCGGTTTGCTGCGGTAAAGCGAAGAACGCCCGGTTATGATGATGCCAGGAAGTTCGCTAATCCGGTTGACCGCCTGCCGGATTTGTTCGGTTGGCTGTTCGAGATTGCTGCCCAGCGCCAGATACGCGCTAGCGGTGATCGCACGGTCACTCATGTTGCTCGGGTTCTACACTGGGTTGCGGCACCGTTTTTTTGCGGCGCCGTCTTTTTGGGTTGGCCGTTGGTGCTAGCGCTGCGACCATTGTTTTTCGTTCGTCGTCATCGGCGTGCTGAAAATGTGTCCACCAGTCTGCCAACGCTTGTTCGATTTCACCGGTTTCAGCGCGTAACAGTAAAAAATCATACGCGGCACGAAAGCGTGCTTGTGACAACAGTCGCCAGGCGCGATCCCCGCCCCGTTGCTCAAACCGGTTTTGCAGCAGCCAGATTTCCTTGATCGTGCCATCCAGCCGGCGAGGAATCGCCATGTCGTGACGTTCCCGTTCGAGCACATCCTGCATTGCTGCGTGCCATGCCGGATGTTCGTCTTCTTCGGCCGCAAGCCGGGTCTGATATAGCGTCAATAGCGGGCGCCACAGCAGCGTGGCAAACAGAAAAGCCGGGGATGCCGGTTTACCCGTTTGAATGCGTTCGTCCGTATTGCGCAAGGCGGCAAAAATGAATTCGCGGCTGTTTTCGTTTTCCAGCAATGGACTCAGTACGGGCAGAATGCTGTGTTGCAAGCCTTCGCTTTGCAGTTGTTCGATGACGCTGACCGCGTGGCCCGACAGTAATAATTTGAGCGTTTCATCGAATAATCGCGCCGAGGGCACGTTTTTCAGCAAGCCGGCCAGTTCTGCAATCGGCGCGCGCGCGTGAGCGTCGATGGTGAAATCAAGTTTGGCGGCGAAACGGGCTGCGCGCAACATGCGCACAGGATCTTCACGGTAGCGTGTGCTGGCGTCGCCAATGATGCGCAAGGTTTTTTGGCGGATGTCTTCCATTCCGTGACAATAATCCCAGATTTCTTCTTTGCCGGGGTCGAAGTACAGGGCGTTAATGGTGAAATCGCGCCGGTTGGCGTCGCTTTCGTGGTTACCAAAGACGTTATCCCGAACCAGTCTGCCGCTGGCGTCGCTTAGTTGCGCATGGTGTTCATGTTGGGCGCTGGCGCGAAAAGTCGAGACTTCGATCGTGTCGTTGCCACACAGGACATGCACCAACCGAAAGCGACGGCCGATGATGTGCGAACGTCGGAACAGCGCATGCACTTGTTCGGGTGTGGCGTTGGTAGCAACGTCAAAATCTTTCGGTATGCGGGAAAGCAGTAAATCACGTACAGCGCCGCCGACGATAAAAGCCTGATAGCCGTGTTGCTGCAGGGTGTCCGTCACCTTGAGCGCGCATTGGGTAATATGGTTTCGGGTAATACCATGCTCGCGGACGTGAATGCGCTTGGGGCGTTTGGAATGGATGATTTTTTTGCCGAGTAATCGGGCAAGGAAGCGGGCAATCATGAATCGTGGTGTGCTGTGTTGGTTTGCCAGTGGAGAACGGGCCATTGATGCCGGTCGGCGTGCTGCTGCAGGGTAGGATCCGGATTGACAGCCACAGGATGGGTGACTTGTTGCAGTAAGGGTAAGTCGTTGCGTGAATCGCTGTAAAACCATGATTCATCAAATTGATCCAGTCGAGTGTTCAGGCTGGACAGCCATTCATGCAAACGGGTGACTTTTCCCTGCTGGAAGCAGGGTGTGCCTCGTACTTTGCCCGTATAACGGTTATCGATTTGTTCGGGTTCTGTTGCAATCAGGTGCCTGACACCAAAGGCGGCGGCGATGGGAGCTGTGACAAAGCGGTTGGTCGCCGTGATGATGGCAACATACTCGGTGCTGGATAATGCTGCGTCGACGGCGGCTCTGGCCTCGCTTGTTATCATGGGCAGGATGTACTGCTGCATGAATTCTGCGTGCCAGGTATCGAGCTGTTTGGTATCGTAGTGTGCCAGTGTCTGGAGTTGGAACGCCAGAAATTCCTGGATGTCTAGCGTCCCCTGTCGGTATTGCTGATAGAAATACTCGTTTTTTTGCTCGTAGTTTGTGCGCTCGACGATACCCCGATCGATGAGGAATTGTCCCCAGACGTAATCGGAGTCGCCGGCCAGTAAGGTGTTGTCAAGATCAAATAGAACCAGTTTCATGTAGTGATGAGATGTATATGACTTTTCCAGATCAGGAAGCCCAGATTTTCCACCAGGATTTTTTTGGCTGTGTGCTGCCGTGATAAACGAGTGGATTGTTTGGATTTAACCATGCACTATGTGGAAAATTGAGTTTCAGCACGTGCAGACTGTCCTCAGCGAGATTTTTTACGCCCATTTGACTATAGGAGCGGGTCATGATGGCCAGTGCCAATTCATTGGTGGGAGATTGCGGGAAGTGTGTGATGGTGTCTTGCGCACGCTCGACAGCTGCAATCCACGCCCGGCGGTTATAATAATACAGCGCAATGTGAACATCGTGCTCTGCCAGCAGATTGGATAAATATACCATGCGCAGCAAGGCGTCCGGCGTGTACTTGCTGTGAGGGTATTTGGTCGTCAGCTCGCGAAAAGCATTGAATGAGTCGATGATGGGTTGCGTGTCACGCTCGGAAGGGTCCTGATCGGCGATGTCGGAGAACACTGTTTCGTTGGGTACGAAGTTTGACAGTCCTTTCAGATAATAGGCATAATCCGCGTTTGGGTGGTTCGGGTGCAGTTTGATGAAGCGGTTGCAGGCATCCACGGCTGATTGTGGATCGGAATCTTTGTAATAGGCGTAAGCGACTTCCAGTTGTGCTTGTTGCGCGTAGCGTCCGTATGGATAGCGCGCTTCCAGATTTTCCAGTAACTTGATGGATTTGGCGTAGTTTTCAGCCTGTAGTTCATCCAAGGCCTGACCATATAAATGTTGTGCCGACCAATTTTTGGTTTCGTCTTCTACCGGTTTGGTGGCGCAGGCGCCCAGTAACAGGCTGAACGCCAAGGCAATGGCTGATGTGACAGTTAAGGTGACAGGAAAGCCGTATTTCATGGTGGTATCCAAAAATCAATTACCGGATTATACCGTAAACCCGCCGGTTCATCCTCATGTGTCGTTGGAAATCCCGTTTGATTATGCGGGAGAACGCATGGATGTGGCACTATCAGCGTTGTTGCCAGATTATTCCCGTAGCCGGATTCAGGATTGGATCCGTCAGCAGGAGGTCAAAAGCAATGGGCAACCGGTAACCGCCAAACAGCGGGTGAGCGGTGGTGAGCGGGTAGATATCATCCTGGTGCCGCATCCTTCCGAACAGTTGACATCAGCGGAAGATATCGCGCTGAATGTGGTGTTTGAGGACGATAGTCTCTTGGTGATCAACAAACCGGCTGGTCTGGTGGTGCATCCGGGTAGCGGCAATTGGCAGGGTACGATGATGAATGGTTTGTTGCATCATGCTCCGGCCTTGGTGCAGATTCCGCGCGCAGGCATTGTGCATCGGCTGGACAAGGACACCAGCGGTTTGTTGGTCGTGGCTAAAACACTGCCTGCGCAGACTGCCTTGGTGCGACAGTTGCAGGCGCGACGTGTCAAGCGTCAATATCTGGCGGTGGTCGAGGGACGGGTAGCGTGTGACGGCAAGGTAGATGCCCCCATCGGCCGCCACCCTGTGCAGCGCACCTTGATGTCGGTTCAGGACAATGGCAAGGAGGCAATCACGCATTATGCCGTGGAGCAGCAATTTGCGCGGCATACCTTGTTGCGTTGTACGCTGGAAACTGGGCGTACGCATCAGATTCGGGTACACATGCAGCATATCGGACATCCTCTGGTGGGAGATTCAACGTATAATCGCCGGCGTGCGCAGGCTCTGTTGTGTGGCGAGACTTTTTCTCGTCAGGCGCTGCATGCGACACAATTGGGATTGTTGCATCCTGTCACCGGAGAATCGATGCAATGGCAGTGTCGTCCTCCGGCAGATTTTTTGGGGTTGTTGCATTGTTTGAGTATCGCGCAGGAACGTACGCATGGCGAATTGGATATATCCTGACTGGCCCGCCCCATCGCGGGTGAAGTCATTGGTTTCGACACGCCTCGGAGGGAGCAGCACCGGCGTATATGCCAGCCTGAATCTGGGTGAACACGTTGGAGACGATGCAATTGAAGTGGCGCAGAATCGGACGATTCTGCGCGAGATGTTGCCCAGCGAGCCGGTGTGGCTGAATCAGGTGCATGGCAATACTGTGGCGTATGCAGATCATGTACGTGAACGCGTGCAGGCTGATGCGGCGGTAGCCTGGCGAAGGAAAACGGTTTGTGCCGTGTTGACGGCAGATTGCCTGCCGGTGTTGTTGTGTGATGATGAAGGCAGCGTAGTGGCGGCAGTGCACGCTGGCTGGCGCGGCCTGCTGGCAGGTATTCTGGAACAGACAGTATCGACCATGCGCCAACCGCCTGCGCGGTTGATGGCGTGGTTGGGGCCGGCGATTGCGCAAGATCATTATGAGGTTGGTCATGAAGTACGACAAGCGTTTGTGAATGATTTGCCGCAAACGGCAGCGGCGTTTCGTGGTCATGGCAGCGGTAAATGGTTAGCGGATATGTATTGGCTGGCACGTCTGCACTTGCAACGTGCGGGTGTTACGCGAATTTTTGGTGGTGATCTGGATACATTTGCCGATCAGGAGCGGTTTTATTCCTATCGGCGGGATGGCGTGACCGGACGCATGGCCAGTCTGATTTGGCTGAATGAAGAACAGGATTGAGGAGAACGATTTGTCATCGACGACCGTGGTGCCCAAAGTAGGGTTTGTGTCACTTGGTTGCCCCAAGGCGACGTCGGATTCCGAGCGTATCCTGACGCAATTGCGCGCCGAGGGTTATCAGGTGTCAGCCAGTTATGATGATTCTGACGTGGTGATTGTCAATACCTGTGGCTTCATTGATGACGCCGTTGCTGAATCACTGGAAGCAATTGGTGAGGCACTGGCTGAAAATGGTAAAGTTATCGTTACCGGATGTTTGGGTGCGCGCGCAGAATTGGTAAAAGCGGCGTGGCCGGATGTGTTGGCCATCACAGGTCCCAATGACGTGGGTTCTGTCATGGCGGCTGTGCATGCCGGTTTTCCTAAACCACATGATCCTTTTCTGGATTTGGTGCCGCCACAAGGCGTTCGCCTGTCACCGCCACATTACGCCTGGCTCAAGATTTCCGAAGGCTGTAACCATCGTTGCAGTTTTTGCATTATTCCTTCTCTGCGTGGCGATTTGGTCAGCCGCCCTGTGCATGAAGTCATGCAGGAAGCGGAGCGTCTGGTTGATGCTGGTGTCAAAGAATTGCTGGTCATTTCGCAGGACACCAGCGCCTATGGCGTCGACGTGCGTTACCGTACCGGGTTCTGGCAGGGACGGCCATTGAAAACGCGTATGACAGAACTGGTGGAAGCGCTGTCGACATTGGGTGTCTGGGTACGCTTGCATTATGTGTACCCATATCCACACGTAGATGAAGTCATTCACTTGATGGCGCAAGGTAACGTGCTGCCATATCTGGATATTCCCTTTCAGCATGCCAGTCCGACTATTTTACGGGCGATGAAGCGACCCGCTGCAGCAGAAAATGTATTGGCACGCATACGTGCGTGGCGGGAGATTTGTCCGGGTTTGGTCTTGCGTTCGACATTTATCACTGGTTTTCCAGGTGAAACAGACGCGGATTTTGAACAGTTGATGGATTTTATCGAGGCCGCGCAACTGGACCGGGTGGGTTGTTTTACGTATTCGCCCGTAGATGGGGCAACAGCCAATGCCCTGCCAAACCACGTGCCTGATGAGGTAAAGGAAATGCGTCGTGAGCGTTTGATGGAACGGCAAGCCGAGATTAGTGCAGAACGGTTGGGTAAACGCATAGGCCAAGAGTTGGTCGTGCTGGTGGATGAAGTAACAGAGCAGGGCGTGATAGCACGTAGTTATGCGGATGCGCCAGAAATCGATGGCGTGGTGATTCTGGAAGACGAGATGGACGTTGAGGTCGGCGAATTTGTGACGGTGCGGGTGACAGATAGCGGCGAATATGACTTGTGGGCGGAACTGGTTTGATGCGTTTGACCGGGCACGGTAAGAATCCGGATACGCAGGTCAATTCATTTGTAAATAAATGAATTGACCTGCGTTGTATCGTTTCGGTATACTAAACTAGTTTCTTTTGACAGCCTGTTTATATGTCAAGTGTTGCGCTCAACCATCATTTAAACCACCGTGTCGATAATCGCTCCGGTGATAATAACCACAACAATCCGTGGAAATTGGTCATCGACGGATATCTAAATGATTTTATGTTATTTTATTTCGATTTCGTGAGTCGACATATCAATTGGTCTCTTGGGTATGAATCACTGGATGACGAATTGCCCGCCTTGGTTCGTGAAGAGGAGTTGGGTAAATGTTATGCCGACAAGCTAATTAGAGTCACGACATTGGATGGTGAAAAAAGTGTTGTGTATATTTACGTCGAGGCAAATGGTCGCACAGACAAGGATTTTGCACAACGCATGTTTACCTACAATTACCGCATCCACGATAAATTTGGCACATATCCCGTATTGCTGGCAGTATTGGCTGATAATGATGCCAACTGGAAACCAGTTCAATATTATCGGCAACGTTGGGGGTGCGGTATCACCTTTACTTTTCCCGTGGTCAAGCTCACGGATTATCATGGACAATTGGCCGAATTGCTCGATAGCAATAACCCTTTTGCCATACTGACTGCCGCGCACTTTCTGGCTCGTTGTACCCGGCATGACATGGCGGAGCGTTTGCAGATCAAAATCAAACTCGTCAAGCTGCTTTATCAGAAGGGTTGGGGCAAACGAGAGTTGCTTGAATTTTTTTCGGTTATCGATTGGTTGATGCGTTTGCCTAACGTATTGATAGTGCAATTCCACCAGCACATTGTCAGTTATGAGCGGGAGAAAGAAATGCATTACGTTACCAGCATTGAACAGATTGGTTTTGAGAATGGTATGCAGCAGGGTATCGAAGCAGGAAAATTGAGCGGGTTGATTGAAGCAGTGCAAGGGTTGATTCGTAGAAAATTTCCCGATGTCGATGAAGAAAAATGGATGTCAATTCTTCAGACAGCAGATAGAAACACGCTACACCATTACCTTTCCCAGATACTTGACGCCAGTAGTGTGGATGATATCTTTGGTGCGAAGCACTGATTTATTCCTCCATGAGCGCGTTGCGGGTCAAATCGGGAAGATCGCGATGCGTACGGCGCAGGTCGTAGTTGGGACTTTGACACCAAGCCGCACAAACAAGCGAGCGCCCGATTTGGCCGTATCCCGCCAGGCTACCGTCGCGACCATGTGGGAATAGATCAGCGGTTCCCTAAAGCCCTGGCCGACCGGCCTGAACCCATCGTTCGGCGAGAGGAATCCCGATACGATAACGAGCACAATTGAAGGCTTCAAGGTGGGTAAGTTCCTGGCGCAAAAGGTCGCTGAAGGCATCCCGGTCTTCCACTGGGATACCCAACCCGGTCACGACAGCATCGACGGCGAGACCGTCAGCGACGACCTGGCGTACGCCATCCCCCAAGCGGTCCCTGTACCGCTGACGGAATTGGTCCGGGGCGCCCATGGCTTCCAGAATGACTGTGTATTTTTCGATGGATCGTCGATATGTCCAGGCAAACAATTCCACTGCTAATGAGACGTTTTGTTGTTCGTAGACACCCAGTACCGCAAGCGCATAGTCAGCCTGTTCGACGTCCAGGAATGAAAGTGGCGCACAATTTTGCAACAACAATGGTAAGTTCGCGCACAACCGACTGGTGCGCTTATTCCCGTCCTCGAAGGGTTGCAGGTAGGCAATATTCATCCACATAAAAAAAGCGGCTTCAATCGGATTCTTGATGTGGCGAGCCTTCTCGATGATGAGTTTTAGTAAATCACCGAGGAGTTGGGGTATTTGCAGTGGGAGGTAGGTGGAGTCAGCAATAGTGACCACAGTTTCCCGAACCCTGCCCAAAGCGGAGGGGTTTGTCAGTAGGCCTTGCATTAACATGGCCTGGATATTACGTACGACAGTTTCGGTGATGCCATAGTGGGGCACGGCATCGACAATGAATTCGATGGCCTCTTTATGATTAAGCAACATCAGTGCATCGATATCGCCTTCATCGGCGTAACCTCGTACAAAAAGCTCCTTGGTATCGAGTAGGCTTTTCCGGTTGCCTTCCAGGCGTGAAGAATGCCAGGATAGGTCAATGAGAAGTTGCTCAAGGATCTTGCGAGCGTAGGTGCCCGCCGGCTGCTGACCGCGGGCGCGCCCTTGCTCGAAGAGCTGGGTTGCAAGGTCCCAGGGCAACAGACTGGTTTTGTTGGGTTCGTAATCGTCAAGAAATGCACGCCGGTAGGTCACAGGTGTGCGCGTCCCTATTGGTGCAGTGAGATGCTCGACAAGGGGCTGACAAGCAGATGAGAATTGAAAAGCGTTCCCATCCAGTGTGAGGCGGTTGGCACTGCTGGTGGCTGGCGCCGAATCAGATAGTACGTACCGGGTAGCCGGGCCGGCATACAACTTACGAATGATCCCATCGGTGGTCATTTTTGCCAAATGGCGATTGACGGTCGGCCGTTTGGCAGCGATGCCCTTGGTGATGGCATCCGGAGAGCACTCAGCCTGACCAGCGGCCCGATGCGTGCGCAGGTATTCGAGGATCCTATTCGGAAGGTCGCGAGAGTGAATCGCCATTTATCGACGCTTTCTCACAAAATGATAAGTTAGCGGCTATTTTATCATATTCTTATCGCTTATGTGACAAGATTGGGTTATCTTATCGAGATGACGCAAGAACGAGAGGGTTTTCTGTTTCTTCTCATTAATTTCTTCTCATTAATTTCTTACTTGGAAGATAAATTGTCACGTCACTGTGCGGCGCACCGTATCCGTCCAACCGCCTCATCTGTAAATTTCAAACAGTTTGCGTTTAGCCGATGACGTGCCCGCGATTGAACGCTGGTCTGTTTGGCTGTCCATCGGCACCATACAATTTTTCCAGCGCGGTGTTGCCGGTGAGTATATGCAGCGCCTGATGTTTTCGATTCAGTTGTGTGTTGATGATGAGTCCGTTGGTATGGTTGAGATCTTTCGCCAGACGTACTTGATCGAGCAGGGTATTCCAGGTGTCTGATACTGTGGTATCGGGATGCGCTTCCAGCCAGGCTTGCATGCCGATCTCTCCATTTGGCCAGCCATGTTGCACGAGCAGGGCATGGCGCCG
>JAJYGL010000219.1:0-33296 GCA_021790625.1 Pseudomonadota bacterium
ATTGTCTATCTCATGGCCTGAGGTGCACGATCGGTTTGAACGAGTTCTACAGACGCTCGTCGAAAGGGAATCCAACCATGGAGAAATTAAGTTGGCAATGGGTAGCTGAACACGAAGCGGGAGTGACACGTCGATTGAATCGCGCGGGCAGGTTTCCTGTTTTGTTGTATTTGTTTCGTTACATTAGCCGCTTGGGTAATGGGATCTTCTGGTATGTATTAATGATGGTCATGCTTGCTGTTCAGGGCAAAAGTGCGTGGCCGATTGTCTTGCAAATGATTTTTGCTGGTTTGTCTGGTACCGCTATTTATGCCTGGCTCAAGAAAAAAACGATTCGTCCTCGCCCACATTGTCAGTTTGGCAGCATCCATTGTCTGTTGGCCCCGCTTGACCGCTTCAGTTTTCCGTCTGGGCACACCTTGCATGCGACAGCCTTTACTTTGGTCGCCATCGCCTATTACCCGCTGCTTGCCTGGTTGTTGATACCCTTTACCTTGTTGGTCGCCCTCTCACGCATGGTATTGGGACTGCATTATTTAACCGATGTTTTAGCCGGATTTCTTCTTGGCTCGATCGTTGCCGAAGCTTCATTCCTCCTTTTGGACGCTTTATCAAATTACGGATTAATAGGTTAGGGAGGGCGCTAACGTAGCGAGTATCCTGTCTTTCGTGGGGATTTACAAATTAAACATCAAGGTTGTGTACGCCTAATGCGTTGTTTTCGATAAACAACCTTCTTGGTTCAACTTGATCACCCATTAATGTCACAAAAATCTCATCGGCATTGATCGCATCTTCAATTTTTACTTGCATCAATCGCCTGACTTCTGGATTCATTGTGGTTTCCCATAACTGTTCCGGGTTCATCTCACCCAACCCTTTGTACCGTTGTAAATTAATGTTTTGTTTGACCTGTTCTAGCGTCCATTCCAGTGCTTGCCAAAACTTGGGGAAAAAGACCGTCTTGTCACCATAAAACGCATTCATCCCCCGATGATTGATTGGTTGCAATAATTTTGCGGTATTCAATATTTGTGTAAATTCCGAACTGTTCAAGAACTCCTGGGTAAGTCGTGTTTCTCGATAATTGCCATGTAATTGGCGTTGAATCACAATAGCCGATTCTTTATCGTCATTTTCAGCTTCATAATGAAACAGGATTGTTTCCAATTTCATTTTTTCGGTTAATTCAGCCAACAATTGGCTTGCTTGCTCTTCTGTTTGCATTACGGGATGATTGATTTCCAGCAAAGCATACAACACCCCTTTATCTAACATTCGACTTTGTCGTTGAATAATGGACTCGGTCAAAAACCAGGATTCGGCCAACTGTTTTAATGTGTTACCTGTGATTTCTGTCGGATTTTCCCCGAGCAATTGCAAACGTGATTGTTCTACGGCTTTGTTCAACAACCAGTTTTTTAACTCATGTTCATCTTTCAGGTATTGTTCATTTTTACCAAATTTTATTTTATATAATGGTGGTTGCGCAATATAGATGTGTCCTCGCTCAACCAGTTCTGGCATCTGACGATAAAAAAACGTCAATAACAATGTACGAATATGCGAGCCATCCACATCAGCATCAGTCATGATGATAATGCGGTGATAGCGTAATTTATCAGCATTATATTCATCTCGGCCAATGCCTGTTCCTAACGCCGTAATTAACGTGACTATTTCCTGACTGGAAATCAGCTTATCAAAGCGTGCTCGTTCAACATTCAGAATCTTGCCTTTTAATGGTAAAATTGCTTGATATTTACGGTCTCGACCTTGTTTGGCGGAACCACCAGCTGAATCTCCTTCCACTAGATAAATTTCACAACGGGCAGGATCTTTTTCCTGACAGTCCGCCAGTTTTCCTGGTAAGCCCATGCTGTCCAAAACCCCTTTGCGACGAGTCAATTCTCTGGCTTTTCTTGCGGCGTCCCGCGCCCGGGCTGCATCGATAATTTTGTTAACGATAATCTTTGCATCAAGTGGTTTTTCCAACAAAAATTCTTGTAATTTTTGTCCGACAACTTCGGATACGATTGGCTGCACTTCGGAAGAAACGAGCTTGTCTTTTGTTTGCGATGAAAACTTTGGTTCGGGCACCTTGACGGACAATACGCAGGTTAAGCCTTCTCGCATATCATCGCCTGTGGTATCCACTTTGGCTTTTTTTGCCAATTCATTTTGCTCGATATATTGATTGATGGTTCTGGTCATCGCGGTACGTAAACCGGTTAAATGACTTCCTCCATCCCGTTGTGGTATGTTATTGGTAAAGCATTGAACAGATTCCGTATAAGAATCATTCCACTGCATGGCAACATCAATATAAATCCCATCTTTTTCGCCACTGGCACAAAAAATATTTGGATGCAATACCGTTTTACTACGATTCATATATTGAACGAATCCAGCAATACCGCCGGATAATGCGAAGTTTTCATGTCGTCCATCACGTAAGTCTTGTAAATCAATATGAACGCCATTATTCAAAAAAGATAATTCTCGAATACGTTTTGCTAAAATATCATAGTGGTATTCAATAAGACCAAACGTTTCCTTGGCTGCCATAAAATGAACTTCTGTTCCATGCTTATCTGATTTTTCCCCTCTTTTTAATGGTGCAACGGTTTCACCACGACGAAACTCCATTTCGTGTACATACCCATTGCGCCAAATACGTAATTTAAGCCAGTCGGATAAGGCATTAACAACAGAAACGCCTACACCATGCAATCCGCCCGAAATTTTGTAAGAGTTTTGATCAAATTTTCCACCAGCATGTAATTCGGTCATTACTATTTCGGCTGCCGAACGTTTTTCTTCGTCATCTTGTTTGATATCAACAGGAATTCCTCGTCCGTTATCGATAACGGAAATAGATTCGTCAGTATGAATAACGACACGTATTGTGTCACAATAGCCGGCTAATGCTTCATCAATTGCATTATCAAGTACTTCAAAAATCATGTGATGTAGGCCTGATCCGTCAGATGTATCACCAATATACATGCCAGGTCTTTTTCTTACGGCATCCAATCCTTTTAGTACACGAATACTGTCAGAGTTATATTCTTTATTCATAAAGTTCTCAATAATGTTTCACGTGAAACCAGGCGTATTGCATTGCTTCATGTGTGGTTAACGGCTTTTTTGCTAGAAATAAACCAACAAATCATATTCTCATCGACATAACGACATATTTAAAATCATCTCGTTCGGGTAAGGTAATCAACATACTGCTATTTGCGTCATTAAAATGGCAAAGGACATGATTCGTATCAATAGCTGATAAAAACTCTAGTAAATACGTTACATTAAAGCCGATATCAAGAGGAATACCTTGATATTGAACGGATAATAATTCCTGTGCTTCTTCTTGTTCGTTGTTATTGCTGATAATTTTTAATTCGTTTTGCGAAAGTATAAAACGTATTCCACGAAATTTTTCGGTCGATAAAATCGCAACCCGCTGTAAAGATTGTAAAAACTCAAGCCGTTCAACTTGCATGACGTTGGTATGGTTTTTGGGAATAACTTTATTGTAATCCGGGAACTTTCCATCGATCAATTTTGAAATAATTTGTATGTCATTCAATTCAAAACAGATTTGTTTTGAATAAATGGCAATATCTACGAATTGTTCGTTTTCGTCTTTCAATAATTTAAATAATTCCAGAATGGTTTTTCGGGGAACAATCCATTCTCCTGGAACCGGGTTTTCTAGTTCAGGTAAATTTGCCCAACTTAATCGATGTCCGTCTGTTGCAACCAATTCAATTTGATTTGAAAGGACATTAAATAACATTCCATTCAAGTAATAACGGAAATCCTGTTGTGCCATAGCAAATTGAACTTTGGCAATATGTTGTTTTAATATTTTTTGTTCAATTCGAATATGATTGGCTTGTTCGACAGGAAGAATAACCAAGGGATAATCATTCGCTGGAAGGGTTTGTAAATGAAATCGACTTTTTTTGGTGCGAATCAATAATTGATGATCCAGGTTTTCCAAGAAGATTGTTTCGGTTTCGGGCAACACTCGAAAAATATCAACAAGTTTTTTAGCCGAGACTGTTAAGGCGAAATCAATCGCTTGAAATGATTTGTCCAGACAGGATGCTGTTATCTGGATATCTTGATCCATACTGGTAACAGAAAGATTTGAGTTTTTATATTCAATTAAAATATTGGCAAGAATAGGTTGGTTGGCGCGTTTTTCAACAATATTGGCAACTGTTTGAAGAAGGGGCAAAAAAACCTGTCGTTTAATTTCCAATAATAACATTTTAATATAAACCTAATAATTAGAGTCAGTACAGTTCTGTGGGAAACAGTAATTTGTTGCTATTTGTCATATGCTTGGCTTTTAGGCAACGTTGTGTAAACAGTTTGTTTGACATGTGTTCTCTTTGTGGATAAAAATTACTGTTGTGGGTAATCGAATATTTATACACATATTATCCACATTATTCGCACAGCTTTGTTTGTTAAATGCAGTAGCAGGGTTTTGCACAACATCTGTATTTATCTTGTCATGATGAACGGTAAGATTTTAACTGCTTAAAACCTGTAATAATACATTGTATTCACGATGAAACGTACTATCTTCAATTTTTAAATCATTAACCTTATGGCAAGCATGAATAACGGTGGTATGGTCTCGGCCACCAAAAGACGCACCTATTTCTGGCAGACTCATATTGGTTAATTCTTTTGCCAGGGCCATGGCCATTTGGCGTGGCCGAACAAAAACACGGGTACGTTTTTTAGAGTGTAAATCAATCAGTTTTATTTTATAAAAATCACAAACGGTTTTTTGTATGTTCTCGATGGAAATTTGGCGATTTTGAACGGCAAGTAAATCTTTTAATGCCTCTTTAGTTGATTCCAGGGATATTGGTTTGCCAGAAAAGCGTGAAAAGGCCAAAACCCTTTTTAATGCGCCTTCCAGTTCTCTGACGTTGGAACGAATTTGTTTGGCAATAAAAAATGCCACCGTTTCGTCCAATTCAATATTTTCCATTAATGCTTTTTTTAACAGGATAGCTACACGCATTTCCAGTTCCGGTGGATCGATGGAAACGGTTAAACCCCAACTAAATCTGGATTTTAATCGTTCTTCCATGTCCGTAATTTCTTTTGGATAGGTATCACAGGTAATGATAACTTGTTTCTGATTTTCAATGAGCGTGTTAAAGGCATAAAAAAACTCTTCTTGCGTACGGTTTTTCCCACTAAAAAATTGAATATCATCAATCAACAAAATATCCAGTGAATGATAATGGCGTTTAAATTCATCAAACATTTTATGTTGGTACGCCTTGACGACATCAGAAACATAATGTTCGGCATGAATATAATTTACTTTTGCTTCTGGTTGATGTAACTGAACATGATTACCAATTGCTTGAATTAAATGTGTTTTACCTAAACCAACTCCACCATAAACAAATAACGGGTTATAAGCTTTTCCTGGGTTATCTGCAACAGCAATAGCTGCTGCACGAGCAAGTTGATTGGCTTTACCGATCACGAGAGTTTCAAAAGTACACAAAGCATTTAAGCGATTAATTGGTTTTGTCTTGGTTTTTTTAGACTGCGGCGGAACGACAGGAGAAATTGGTGGCGCGTCAATTGTTTTATTTGATACACCAACTTGCAATAAAATAGTAACAGGTTGGCCAAAATATTGTTCAGCAAGGGTTTCAATTCGAGATAAAAACTTGTCCCGTACCCAATCTTGAATGAACCGATTGCCTGTCAGTAAAACGAATTCGTCTTTTGATTCACCAGGCTTTAAGGGCTTAATCCAGGTATTGAACTGTTGTGGAGACAACTCCTGTTCCAGTTTAGGCAGTATTGTTTGCCAAAATTGAGTCATCATAATATAAATATTTTATTAAAAACAAAGAAATAAAAGTGAATTAAACCGCATAACAAAATTATCGGTTCTTAATCTGAAGGTTTAAACCTGATAGATTCATTTAAAGGTAACAAGATTTGCTTTCTTGGTCGTGATAGCATCAATCTTTTGTAACAAGGATTTTAATCCGGGTTAGGTAGATAGTGAATTTATGAAATGTTTCGCGTGAATATCACGCAAGAAACATATAGGACGATCATAGACACTAACTCGGTTTGTTATTCAACAAAATATTATGCGATTAACCGTGCGTTCAGCCTGAATAATCAATACATGACGATCCGTTTGCAAATCAATTAAAACGCACCATTTAGGAATTGTACGGAAAATTTGAAACCTTGCCATGAAATTATTTTATTAAATTTTTTGAATTATTTGTTTTTTTTGAGCTATAATTCAAAACTTTATATTAAACAGGTGTTAACATGAAACGTACATATCAACCTTCAGTTGTTCGTCGGAAAAGAACACATGGATTTTTAGTGCGCATGCGTACTAAAGGAGGCCGAGCGGTTATTAATGCACGTCGGGCTAAGGGCAGACATCGGCTTTCAGTTGGAACTTCGCGATAATCATAAATATCGTTTGATGGTATAGTGAAATATGTGGTTAGGTAGGCCCTAAGCGTGCTAAAAACAGGTAACATGTATTATCTTGAATTAAGCACCACCAAGATAGCGTTTTGTCCGCTCACACGTAAAAATACCGCTTATGTGTGAGTTACGTTATACATTTGTACGCGCACAACGACTTTTGGTTACACAACAATTTCAGGCGGTATTGAAGTCAGCACGACGATTCAAGGGCAGGTTGTTGCAATTACAGGCACTAAATGTCAATATGCCGCACGCGCGTTTGGGTATTGTAATCGGCAAAAAACAACTGTCCAGAGCCAATCGTAGAAACACGACAAAGCGACATATTCGTGAATATTTTCGTTTGCATCAGCATGACTTTTTACCATTGGATTATGTGGTAAGGGTGAATCAACGGTTTTTACCGGAAGAACTTGCAGATGTCGTGAGGGAATTGGAGCGTTTGTTTCAACAGGTAAAACGATGCAACAAATCTTGATTGTTTTAATCAGGGCGTATCAATATGTGATTAGTCCATGGCTTGGACCTCGTTGCCGTTTTACGCCAACGTGTTCCAGTTATGCCATGGAAGCCATTTCACGACATGGTGCTATGCGTGGTTTGATTATGGCATTGCGACGAATTTCGCGTTGTCATCCACATCATCCGGGTGGTTATGATCCGGTTCCATAAATAAACAGAGCAATGGATTTTGTATGGATGTTCAACGTATCATATTAGTCGTCATTTTTTCTTTGTCCTCGTTGATGCTGTGGCAATCGTGGCAGAAATTCAATGTGCCAGCATCAACAGCAGAAGTTGTTGTACATCAAACGGAACCCGGTAAGCCATCGGCACAACAAACCGAGGTAATCAGTCAGGATAATGTTCTGCAACAAGGTAGCGTCGTTAATATTCAAACAGACACGTTACAAGTACAAATCAATACCCTTGGTGGCGATGTTCAGCAAGTTGCTTTATTGAATTATTACGAGTTGCAACATAAAAATATTCCATTGATGTTGTTGCAGGATACCGCAACCAATAAATTCATTGCGCAATCAGGTTTATTGGGAAATCAGTTGCCCTCACATAAAAGCCTGTTTCAAGCAAAGAAAAAAAATTATGTGTTAATGAAGGGACAAAATGAATTGGTTGTTCCTTTATACTGGAATGACGCAGCAACGGGAATACAAGTCGAAAAAGATTACGTTTTTTATCCCGATTCTTATCGGATAGATGTTCGCTGGATAGTGCACGCATCACGCCCATTGACAGAACCCATAGAGGCGTATTTTCAGTTTGTGCGAGATGGAAAAGCGCCCAGCGGGGAATCAAAAGTGGTGCACACGTTTACAGGTCCCGCTTTTTATACTCAGGCCAGCAAATTTAAAAAAGTCAGCTTTGAATCTCTAAATAAACACGAACAACAAATTCCGCCCGCAGCCAATAATGGCTGGGTTGCAATCGTACAACACCATTTTGTTTCTGCCTGGTTGCCAAAAAACGGCGAACAACGAGAGTTTTATGCGAAAGCGCTGGGTAACGGGTTGTATAAAGCCGGGGTATTGTTATCCGGGAACAAGGTTTCTAATAATACGGTTTGGCAAATGGATGTGCCTTTGTATGTTGGTCCGCAAATACAAAAAACGTTGGCGGGGTTGGCGCCCGGATTAACCTATGTCGTTGATTATGGCTGGTTAACACCCATAGCGGTACCACTATTTTGGGTGTTACAAAAAATTGAGGGAATCACCGGGAACTGGGGATGGGCCATTATTATCCTGACCGTTTTGATCAAACTGGCGTTTTTCCCGTTGTCTGCCAAAAGTTATCGTTCGATGGCGCAAATGAAGCAATTGACACCGAAGTTGCAACAACTGAAAACAGTCTATGGTGATGATCGGGAAAAACTGCATCACGCAATGATGGAATTATATAAAACGGAAAAAGTAAACCCGTTGGGTGGTTGTTTACCAACTGTGGTACAAATTCCGGTTTTTATTGCGTTATACTGGACCTTGGTCGGTAGCGTGGAAATGCGGCAAGCGCCGTTTATTGGCTGGATTCATAATTTGTCCGCACCTGATCCTTACTATGTATTACCCATTCTAATGGGCCTGACCATGTTGTTGCAAACCAGGCTGAATCCGGCTCCGCCAGACCCCATGCAGGCAAAAGTCATGATGGTGATGCCAGTGGCATTCACTATTTTCTTTTTGTTTTTTCCTTCAGGGTTGGTATTGTACTGGGTGGTCAGTAATATTATGTCCATGAGCCAACAATGGGTGATTACCCAGCAAATGGGTAAGAAAACGGTTCGTGGTTGAGCTTGTTCAGCGGGATACCATTGCTGCCATTGCAACTCCAGCGGGTGCGGGCGGCATAGGAATAATCAGGATTTCAGGGTGGCAACTCGAATCTTATGCCATACAACTGTTCGGCAAGGTCCCAACACCCAGGATGGCATGTTTCACCGCGTTCCGGGACGAGAACGGGCAAATATTGGATGAAGGGTTGGTATTGTATTTTCCATCCCCTCGTTCATATACTGGCGAAGACGTACTGGAATTGCAAGGGCATGGCGGGACTATCGTCCTGAATGCCGTATTGCATCGATGTCTGCAATTGGGCGCACGCATTGCCAAACCAGGCGAGTTTACTTATCGGGCGTATTTGAATCAAAAACTCGATTTGGCGCAAGCAGAAAGCGTGGTGGATTTGATTCACGCCAGCAGTATTGAAGCAGTCAAATGCGCAACCCGATCGTTACAAGGAGAATTTTCGACGCAAATTTTTCGTTTAGTGGAACACCTTGAGTCGTTACGTGTTCAAATAGAAACGGCACTGGATTTTGCTGATGAAGCGCTGGATTTTATTCAACAGCAGGATGTTGCGCAACGATTGGCAACTTTGCGGCAAGACATTGCAACAATTGAGCAGGCCAGTCAGCGGGGTTCGATTTTACGAGAAGGGATACATTTAGTGCTGGTTGGGCAGCCTAATGTAGGAAAATCCAGTTTGCTCAACCAGTTGGCGGGTAACGACAGAGCCATTGTTACGCCGGTGGCAGGAACAACCCGTGATACCATACGGGAGTCATTATTGATCGAGGGCATTGTTTTTCACGTGATTGATACTGCCGGTTTGCGTGAAACAATGGATCCGGTTGAACAGGCAGGGATCGAACGCACCCGGCGAGCCATCGAACAAGCAGACGTGGTTTTGTTGTTGGCTGATGCAAGAAACCCACAGACGTCGAACAGCGTCATGAAAGAATTGCCTCAACAGATACCTTGCTTACGGGTATTTAATAAAGCTGATTTGTTAGCTGTTGATTGGCCGGTTGAAACAAACGCTTGTTATATTTCCGCCAAAACGGGTCAGGGTTGTGACCATCTGCGGCGGGTTTTAGTGAGTATGGTGGCGGGGCAGGTTGAAAACTCCAGCGCTTTTTTGGCGCGCTCGCGCCATCTCGACGCTTTACGACAAGCCAAGGAATACATAAGTTGCGCATCCGAAAAATTTGCATGGCTGGAGTTAATGGCGGAAGACTTGCGGTTGGCGCAAAGGGCATTGATGGAAATCACTGGACCGAAAGATGCCGACGATTTGCTCGGAAAGATCTTCTCTGAATTTTGTATTGGTAAATAACATCGGCAAGCGACATCAACAGGAATCTTGAGCGTTTCACGTGGAACAGCGGCGATTTCTGTGTCGAAATCAACAAAGTAACTCGGTAAGGCAAAAGGGCAATTATGGAGTTCGACGAATCATTTGATGTGATTGTCATCGGAGGCGGCCACGCGGGAACGGAGGCGGCACTGGCAGCGGCTCGAATGGGAGCTAATACATTATTGTTGACGCACAATCTGGAAACCTTGGGTCAAATGTCATGCAATCCCTCGATTGGCGGGATTGGCAAAGGGCATCTGGTAAAAGAAATTGATGCCTTGGGCGGCGCCATGGCTTTGGCGAGCGACGAAGCCGGTATACAGTTTCGTATTTTGAATGCGTCCAAGGGGCCGGCTGTGAGAGCGACTCGTGTGCAGGCTGACCGTGTGTTATATCGTCAGGCTATTCGATCGCGGTTGGAAAATCAGCCCGGATTGCGGTTGTTTCAGCAGGGAGTGGAAGATATTCTGGTTCAGGGTGAGCAAGTGGTCGGCGTCAAAACCCAATTAGGACTGACCTTTCGCGCCAGACAAGTGGTGTTGACAGCAGGCACATTTCTGGCGGGATTGATGCACGTGGGATTGAACCAGCAAACAGGCGGACGGGCCGCGGAACCCGCTTCCTTGCAACTGTCAGCCAGATTGCGCGAGCTTGATTTGCCTGCCGGACGATTGAAAACAGGGACTCCGCCCAGAATCGATGGTCGCAGTATCGATTATTCTCGTTTGCAACAGCAGCAAGGAGATGAGCCGGTTCCGGTTTTTTCGTTTATGGGCAAACGAGAAATGCACCCACGACAAGTGGCTTGCTGGGTGACGCATACCAGCGAAATCACACATGAAATCATTCGAAGCGGCATGGATCGCTCACCGCTGTATACCGGCGTCATTCAGGGCGTCGGGCCAAGATATTGCCCGTCGATCGAAGATAAAATCGTTCGTTTTGCTGACAAAACGTCCCATCAGGTTTTTCTGGAACCAGAGGGGTTGACCACTCACGAAGTTTATCCGAACGGCATCTCCACCAGTTTGCCTTTCGATGTGCAATGGAAACTGGTTCGTTCTATTCCTGGGCTGGAAAATGCGCATCTATTGCGTCCCGGTTATGCCATTGAATATGATTATTTTGATCCAAGGGCGTTGCGGCGCAGTCTGGAAACGCGAGCAGTAAGGGGCTTGTTTTTTGCCGGACAAATCAACGGGACGACAGGGTATGAAGAGGCGGCGGCACAAGGCTTGTTGGCCGGGATTAATGCGGCTTTGGCTGCACAGGAAAAGTCACCCTGGATTCCGGGCAGGGATGAAGCGTATCTGGGTGTGATGCTCGACGATTTGACGGTGCGGGGGGTCAGCGAGCCATATCGCATGTTTACCAGTCGTGCAGAGTATCGCTTGTCTTTGCGTGAAGACAATGCGGATTTACGATTGACGGAAACCGGTCGCCGGTTGGGTTTGATCAGTGATGCGCAATGGGACGCGTTTAATCGCAAACGGGACCGGATTGCACAACAGAATGCACGCATGAAACAGATCTGGTTGCAACCGGAAAAAGTGGATAACGAGTTGATTTCTCGGGTGTTAGGAAAACCCATCGAGCGAGAGTACAATTTGTACGAATTGTTGCGGCGCCCGGAAATACGTTACACAGATGTTTGCGAACTGTCGACCGAACTGGAACCAGAAACGGACAGCACGGTCGTCGATCAGATAGAAATCATGGCCAAGTACCAAGGTTATGTGGCCAGACAGCAAGCGGATATCGATAAGGCGCGAGAACATGAAACCCTGTTGTTGCCATCAAATCTTGATTATCACAATATTCCGGGATTGTCCGTGGAAGTCAGGCAAAGGTTGATGCAATTCCAGCCCGAAACACTTGGCCAGGCAGGCAGAATTTCCGGTGTGACGCAAGCGGCCTTGATGATCTTGCTGACCTGGGTAAAACGGCAACCGCAAATTACCAGCGCAAGCAGTGCCGCAGGCAATCATGTCTAATGACGATGTGTTCGAGCAACAGGTGGCGCAATTAGGTGTGGCTTTGAGTGATAAAGCCATACAACAACTGCTCGCGTACGTTTCGTTACTACAAAAATGGAATAAAACGCATAATTTGACCGCAGTACGAAATGAACAAATGTTGTCCTTGCATTTGTTGGACAGTCTCGCTATTCTGCCCATGCTAAGTGGAAAACGTGTGCTGGACGTTGGCAGTGGTGGCGGATTACCGGGAATTCCGTTGGCAATCGCAAGTCCAGATATGACGTTTACCCTCGTTGACAGCAATCGAAAAAAAACCAGTTTTCTTCGACAGGCTGTGCTGGAATTGCAACTTCCAAACGTACTGGTGGAGACGCAACGAATAGAAAACCTGCCGTCCGTGCCAGTGTATGATTGTATTGTTTCACGGGCATACGCCAGTTTGCTTCAATTTGTTACGCAGTCGCGCCATGTGTTGGCGGAAAATGGTTATTGGTTGGCGATGAAGGGGCTTTTTCCAGAGCAAGAATTAACGGCGTTGCCAAAAGATGTGCATATGTTAGCGACAAAAGCCTTACAAATTCCCGGACTGACTGCAGAACGGCATGTGTTGCGACTAGGGGTTGTGCATGACTAAAATCATGGCGATAGCCAACCAAAAAGGTGGGGTGGGAAAAACCACGACGGCGGTTAATCTGGCGGCGGGATTGGCAAGCGAAGGTTTGCGGGTCTTGTTGGTGGACTTGGATCCGCAAGGCAACGCCACCATGGGTAGCGGAATCGACAAACGTGGGTTGACGGTGAGCATTTATCATGGCTTGTTGCGCTTGCGCCGCGCTGAAGAAATTGTCTGTCGGAGTGAACCGGGAAAATATGATGTGTTGCCGGCAAATCGTGATTTGGCGGGCGCTGAAATCGAGTTGGTGGATGAGGTGGAACGCGAGTTGCGTTTAAAGCAGTTGTTGAATCCTTTTTCATTTCAATATGATGCGGTGTTAATTGATTGCCCTCCGGCGTTAAATCTGTTAGCGATTAACGCGCTGGCCGCTGCCGATGAGGTAATGATACCCATGCAGTGTGAATACTATGCCTTGGAAGGCGTGTCCGATCTGGTTAATACAATTCGCCGTATCCGGATGCATATTAATCCGACGCTGGAAATAGGCGGTTTATTGCGAACCATGTATAGCGCAACCAGTACGCTGGCACAGCAAGTTTCGGAACAATTGAAGAGCCATTTTGCCGACAAGGTGTACGATACAGTGATTCCGCGTAATGTTCGGCTTGCTGAAGCGCCCAGTCATGGTTTGCCGGTTTCTGTTTACGATGCTGCGTCCAAGGGGGCGCAGGCCTATCAGGCTTTGGCACGCGAGATGAAAACACGGTTTCAACCTGTCGAATGACGCCGTGGATCATGACGGATGACGAGAAGAACCCGAAAAAATTCAGGAAAGACGTTAATTAGTGTTTCCCTAATAAACGTATTGGTGGGGTTTCTAGGGGCAAGGAAAAGCAGGAATGAGAAAAATCAAAGGGTTAGGTAGGGGGTTGGACGCGCTGCTGGACGCTGAGCGGGTTGCTGACGACGCGTTGAAATCAGTGAAACTGGACGAGTTGTGTCCCGGGAAATATCAGCCGCGGACCAGAATGGACGAAGAAAGCCTGCAAATGCTGGCTGAATCCATCAAAAAACAGGGTTTGATGCAACCCATTCTGGTGCGACATACCGAGCAGGATGGGCTTGAAATCATTGCGGGCGAACGGCGTTGGCGCGCTGCACGGATGGCGGGTTTGTTGGAAGTACCGGTATTGGTGAAAAACGTTGCCGATGAGCATGCGTTGGCGATGTCGTTGATTGAAAATATTCAGCGCGAAGATTTGAACCCGTTAGAAGAGGCGAACGGGATACAGCGACTAATAACGGAATTTGGTTTGACCCATCAGCAAGCGGCCGAGGCTGTCGGCCGGTCCCGCAGCGCCGTCAGCAATCTGCTACGCCTGCTGCAATTGCCCCAACAGGTACAGCAACTGCTGATGGCGGGCAATCTGGATATGGGGCATGCTCGTGCCTTGCTGTCATTGCCCGAGCAAGAGCAGGGCGTGATTGCGCAACGATTGGTTGATCAGGCGTGGAGCGTACGCGAAACGGAAAAGCACGTGGCGCGTTTGTTGCGGGGGGAATCCGTATCGGAAGGTGTTGCCAAGAAGAATGAAATGGATCGCGACGTGTTGAATCTGCTGGAGCGCCTATCCGAACGCCTGGGGTCCCAAGTAAAAATCCAGCAGCAAAAAAAGGGTAATGGAAAATTGATTATTGAATACCAGAACCTTGATCAACTGGACCAGATTTTGTCCGGATGGAAAGAAATAGAAGAACAGTAAGCCCGTTTGTCTTCAGTCCCAGGGTGGCATTTCGTCAGGCATGAAATGCCGTCTTTGACTTCGTCGGCAAACCCTGCCATCCAGAAAAGGATAAGGGAAAATAATGTGTCACCCAAAAAGGCAATACGAAAAAAGTTGCAAAAAGATAAGTGAGTCGTGTATGATTCGGCCGGTTACACAGGATTTGGCTGAAACATGTCAATACTGAAAGGCGGGCTTGGGGAAGACCCGCTCGAGGTCAAGCAAATACATTCGCCCGTTCGTCGCGTTCTGCTGTCGCAGTTGGTCGCAACAGGACTCATTGCGATAATGGCCGGTGTGTATTACCCATCAGCAATGAAGTCTGTTGTGTATGGCTGCCTGGTGTCGTTGTTGCCCGGAGCCTACCTGTGGTGGCGCTTGCGTCAAAAGCCAATCCGTGGCGCTGGTGTCGTTGTGCGCGAAGCGTACCAGATGGCGCTGACCAGAATGCTGATAGTGATTGTTTTATTGTCGTTGCCGTTATGGCACAGACTGGGTTTTTTGTATGGCGGTGTGCTGACCGGTTTTGCATGGGGTCAGTTGATTTGGTTAGCGGGTTGGGCATATGTTCCGTCCGGCAGACAAAAATAATTTAAGGTTGTGTGTTGATTATGGCTAGTGAAGTATTGACATCCGCCGAGTATATTCGGCACCACTTGCAAAACCTGACTTATGGACGGCTTCCTGATGGAAGCATGGGGATTGCGCATAGTGCTGAACAGGCCAAGGCCATGGGGTTTTGGGCCATTAATCTGGATACGCTCAGCGTATCGATTCTGTTGGGCGTGATACTTTTATTCCTGTTTCGTCTGGTGGCAAAATCCGCGACGTCGGCTGTTCCTTCCGGGGGACAGAATTTTGTGGAATGGATCGTCGAATTTGTCGATAACAGCGTGCGAGGTTCTTTCAGTGGCCGTAATGCGCTGGTAGCGCCGTTGGCATTAACGATTTTCGCCTGGATTTTCCTGATGAACCTGATGGATCTGATCCCTGTTGACTGGGTGCCGCACCTGGCCAAGGCGCTCGGCGTTCCTTTTTTTCGCGTCGTGCCGACCACTGATCCAAACGCCACGTTTGGCATGGCGCTGAGCGTTTTTGCGCTGGTGCTGTATTTCAGCGTCAAGGTCAAGGGCGTGGGTGGTTTTGTGGGCGAACTTACTTTACAACCTTTTGGCAAATACGGATTGCCGGCCAACCTGTTTCTGGAAGGTGTCAACCTGGTTGCGAAACCTGTATCACTGGCGTTACGGCTGTTCGGTAACATGTATGCGGGCGAAATGATTTTTATCCTGATCGCACTGATGTTCGGTAGTGGCATGGGTCTGGCTGCCTTTGGTGGCGTGCTGCAATGGGCTTGGGCGGTATTCCATATTCTGATCATCACCTTGCAGGCGTTCATTTTCATGACGCTGACCATTGTATACATGGACATGGCGCATCAGGAGCATCATTGATTCAGGTTGGATGATTCAGGTTAGGTTCGTTGATGTTCAGCACCAAGGGGGTGACGTGGCGCGAAGGACATCGACAGATTGATAGATTTATTTTTAATTTTTCATTATCAGGAGCAGTATAAATGGATATGGTTCACGCAATTCTGTACGTTGCCGGCGCAGTCATGATGGGTTTGGGCGCGCTAGGCGCATCCATTGGTATCGGTATTCTCGGTGGTCGTTTTCTGGAAGGGGCAGCCCGGCAACCGGAGTTGATTCCCATGTTGCGTACCCAGTTCTTCATTGTTATGGGTCTGGTTGATGCCGTGCCGATGATTGCGGTTGGTCTGGCTATGTACGTGTTGTTTGCGGTAGCCGGTTAATTCAATTCTGACTGGCAGGAAAGGTAAGCAGCATGAATATCAATGCGACCCTGATTGGACAGTCCATCACGTTCTTCTTGTTTGTGTGGTTTTGCATGAAGTTTGTGTGGCCCCCGATCATGCAGGCGTTAAGTGAGCGCAAACAGCAGATTGCGGACGGACTGGCCGCTGGCGAACGTGGAAAACACGAGCTGGAACTGGCTGGCAAACGGGCAACCTCTGAATTGCAGCAAGCACGACAAAAGGCGGGAGATATCGTTGCCCAGGCCGAAAAAAGAGCTTCGCAGTTGATTGATGAGGCGAAGTCAGCAGCAAAGGTCGAAGCAGATCGAGTAATGGCCGCCGCGCAAGCGAGTGTCGAGCAAGAGGTCGTGCGCGCACGGGAAGCCTTGCGCAGCCAGGTTGCCGCGTTGGCTGTGGCGGGCGCAGAAAAAATCTTGCGCCGGGAAATCGACAGCAAGGCACACGCCGCTTTGTTGGCAGACATTCAAAATGAGCTCTGATCATGGCTGAAATCGCAACGGTAGCTCGTCCATACGCTGAAGCAGTATTTCGTCTTGCGCAGGAATCGAAAGATCTTGCCAAATGGTCGGCTGTTCTGGCCTTGCTGCAATCCGTCTATCAGCACCCTGATATGCGCGTGCTGGCCGATAATCCGGCCTTTGGTAAAGAACGGTTTGCTGATTTGTATGTGGATATTTGTGGTGATGAACTGGATTCGCAGGCAAAGAATTTTGTGCGGATACTGGTTTCCAATGGCCGTATCGATCTGTTGCCAGAAATCGTTACGCAATTCGAAGCGTTAAAAGCCCGGGCCAGCGGCGTCAAATCCTCTCATGTCGTAAGTGCCTTTCCGTTGACCGCTGCGCAGCAACTTGCGCTGAAAACCGTGCTGGAATCGCGCTTCAAGTGCGCAGTTGAAATGGAGACCAGCGTAGATTCGCAGTTGATAGGCGGCGTAGTGGTGACCATAGGCGACGAAGTGTACGACGCATCGGTGCGAGGCAAGCTGCAGGATATGGCCTACGCTTTAAATCGTTAAGAATATCGTTAGGAGCAAGTAATGCAACTCAATCCCACCGAGATCAGTGATCTCATTAAAAGCAGAATTCAGCACCTTGAATCTGCAACGGAATTACGAAACCAGGGAACCGTCGTTTCTGTAACCGACGGTATCGTTCGCATCCATGGTCTGTCGGACGTCATGCAAGGTGAAATGTTGGCGTTTCCAGGCAACACGTTTGGCATGGCGCTGAACCTAGAGCGCGACTCTGTTGGTGCTGTGGTGCTGGGCGAGTACGAGCACATCACCGAGGGTGATACGGTCAAGTGTACCGGCCGCATTTTGGAAGTGCCGGTTGGAGAAGGTCTGATTGGTCGCGTTGTCGATTCGCTGGGACGTGCCATTGATGGCAAAGGGGCGATTGAAAGCGTGGCAAGCGCGCCGATTGAAAAAATCGCTCCCGGTGTGATTGCACGTCAATCCGTTACCCAACCGTTGCAAACCGGACTGAAATCCATTGACGCGATGGTTCCAATTGGTCGGGGTCAGCGCGAATTGATCATTGGTGACCGCCAAACCGGAAAAACCGCCGTTGCCGTTGATGCCATCATCAACCAGAAAGGCACCGGCGTTGTCTGTATTTATGTTGCTATCGGACAGAAAGCGTCGTCGATTGCCAACGTGGTGCGCAAACTCGAAGAACACGGCGCATTGGCGCATACCATTGTCGTTGCGGCAACGGCATCTGATTCGGCGGCAATGCAATACATTGCGCCTTACGCAGGTTGCACCATGGGCGAATATTTCCGTGACAAGGGACAGGATGCATTGATCGTTTATGATGACCTGACCAAGCAAGCGTGGGCATATCGTCAAATTTCGCTCTTGCTGCGCCGTCCGCCTGGTCGCGAAGCATATCCTGGCGACGTGTTTTACTTGCATTCCCGCTTGCTTGAACGGGCAGCGCGCATCAACGCGGAGCAGGTGGAAAAATTGACCAACGGTGCGGTCAAAGGCAAGACCGGATCGCTGACCGCGTTACCGGTAATCGAAACGCAAGCTGGTGACGTTTCGGCGTTTGTGCCTACCAACGTGATCTCGATTACCGATGGGCAGATATTCCTGGAAACAGACTTGTTTAATGCGGGTATTCGTCCGGCCATCAACGCGGGTTTGTCCGTGTCGCGGGTGGGTGGTGCGGCGCAGACCAAGGTCATCAAGAAATTGGGTGGCGGTATTCGTCTGGCCTTGGCGCAGTACCGTGAACTGGCTGCTTTTGCGCAGTTTGCGTCCGATCTGGACGAAGCGACACGCAAACAGCTGGAACGCGGAAAACTGGTGACGGAACTGATGAAGCAAAATCAGTATGCCCCAATGAATATTGCCGAAATGGCGTTGACATTGTTTGCCGTCAACAAAGGGTATATGGATGATGTGGAGATTAAAAAAGTGTTGGCGTTCGAGAGCGCCCTTGCTTCTTACATCAAGACTCAGCATGCTGGTATCGTCAGCAAGATACTGGAAACGGGTGATTTGTCAGGTGATAGTGAAACCGCTTTGGCCAAGGCAATAGAAGCCTTTAAAGCCAACTCCACATATTGATCCCGGTTAACAGGAACCTCTACAATGGCATCAGGCAAAGAAATACGCACAAAAATCAAGAGTGTAGAAAATACGCGCAAGATTACACGTGCCATGGAGATGGTGGCCGCGGCAAAAATGCGCAAAGCGCAGGAACGCATGCGGGCTACCCGTCCATATGCAGAAAAAATTGCTGCGGTTGCCGCGCACATGTCGTCGGCGAGCTCGGAGTACAAACATCCTTTCGTCGTCAAGCGGGAAGTGATCAAGCGAGTGGGATTGATTGTCGTCAGCACGGATAAGGGTTTGTGT
This sequence comes from Pseudomonadota bacterium, assembly GCA_021790625.1. Taxonomy (GTDB): domain Bacteria; phylum Pseudomonadota; class Gammaproteobacteria; order Burkholderiales; family Sulfuriferulaceae; genus Sulfuriferula. The sequence continues at coordinate 19,265 of JAJYGL010000219.1, forward strand.
GGCGGGTTGAATACCAATGCCATGCGCCTTGCATTGAATCTGATTCGACAATGGGATACCAGTGGGCACGGCGTAGATGTTACCGCGCTGGGCAATAAAGGGCTTGGCTTCTTGCAGCGCCTGGGTGCCAAGGTGGTGTCTCATGCGGTAGGCTTGGGTGATACTGCGCACATGGAACAGTTGATTGGTCCGGTGAAAGTGATGCTGGATGCGTATAGCGCCGGTGAAATCGACGCTTTGCATCTGGTGTACAGCAGCTTTGTCAATACCATGAAACAGGAAGCCGTCAGTGTTCAATTGTTGCCTTTGGCGCCGGTCGAGAAAACCGAATTGGCGCATCATTGGGATTACATTTATGAACCAGATGCAAAATCGGTGGTTGATGCCCTGTTGGTACGCTATATCGAAGCGATGATTTATCGTGCGGTGACCGAGAATATGGCGTGCGAGCAAAGTGCGCGTATGGTTGCCATGAAAGCGGCATCGGATAATGCAAAAAACGTGATTGGCGAATTGAAACTGGTGTACAACAAGACCCGGCAGGCAGCTATTACCAAAGAGCTTTCGGAAATCGTGGCGGGTGCGGCGGCAGTGTAATGGTTGAAGACCTGCCAAGGGAGCCAGCAGAATGGCGGATGGAAAATTTTGAATAATCAAGGAACGGCGATGAGTCAAGGCAAAATCGTACAAATTATTGGACCGGTGGTTGACGTGGAATTTTCACGCGACTCCATGCCGAAAATTTATGATGCATTAAAAATGGAAGAACCCGTATTGACGCTGGAAGTACAGCAACAATTGGGAGATGGAATTGTCCGGGCGATCGCCATGGGCACAACGGACGGTTTGCGTCGCGGCATGCTGGTTTCTGGAACGCATGCACCGATTTCTGTGCCCGTCGGTACCAAGACACTTGGCCGTATCATGGATGTGTTGGGAAATCCCATCGATGAAATGGGCGAGATTGGTAATGAGTCGACAGCGCCCATTCATCGTAAGGCGCCAGCTTTTGACGAGCTGGCCGCCTCGAACGAATTGCTCGAAACCGGAATTAAAGTGATTGATCTCATCTGCCCGTTTGCCAAGGGTGGCAAGGTTGGTCTGTTTGGTGGTGCCGGGGTAGGCAAGACCGTGAACATGATGGAATTGATTCGCAATATTGCAGTTGAACACAGCGGTTATTCGGTTTTTGCCGGCGTTGGTGAGCGAACCCGTGAGGGCAACGACTTTTACCACGAAATGAAAGACGGTGGTGTTCTGGACAAAGTGGCGCTGGTTTATGGGCAAATGAACGAACCGCCTGGTAACCGTTTGCGTGTGGCGCTGACAGGACTTACCATGGCAGAATTTTTCCGTGACGAAGGGCGTGACGTGTTGTTGTTTGTGGACAACATCTATCGTTATACCTTGGCCGGTACCGAAGTTTCGGCTTTGCTGGGTCGTATGCCTTCCGCCGTGGGTTATCAACCGACATTGGCAGAAGAAATGGGCCGGTTGCAAGAGCGGATCACGTCGACCAAAAAAGGTTCGATTACGTCCATTCAGGCCGTGTATGTGCCCGCAGATGACTTGACCGACCCATCCCCGGCCACCACGTTTGCTCACCTTGATGCGACGGTTGTGTTGTCGCGGCAGGTTGCAGAATTGGGCATTTATCCCGCAGTGGATCCGCTGGATTCGACTTCCCGTCAATTGGATCCGCTGGTGGTTGGGGAAGAACATTACAACGTTGCCCGAAGCGTTCAGTCCGTCTTGCAGCGTTACAAGGAATTGCGCGATATCATTGCCATTCTTGGTATGGATGAACTGGCGCCAGAAGACAAACTGGCGGTAGCCCGCGCACGTAAAATTCAGCGGTTCCTGTCACAACCGTTCTTTGTGGCGGAAGTGTTTACCGGCGCTCCTGGAAAATACGTGCCGCTGAAAGACACCATCAGCGGGTTTAAGGCCATTGTGAATGGCGAGTACGACCATCTGCCCGAACAGGCATTTTATATGGTTGGCACCATTGCTGAAGCGGTGGAAAAAGCCAAGACGATGTAATAAATTCTCAATGGGTATGATGTCTCATACCCATTGAGAGAACGGCGGTTGTCAATTTGGCAACCATCGTTCAGTGATGAAGGAAGCCATAACATGTCCATGACGATTCATGTCGATATAGTCAGCCATGAAGCCGCCCTGTTTTCCGGTGTGGCAGAGTATGTGATTGTACCGGCACAGATGGGGGAGTTGGGGATTTATCCTCGCCATACCCAATTGCTGACCCGATTGAAGCCGGGTTCGGTGCGCATCAAAAAACCGGATTCTGCCGAAGAAGAGCTGATTTATGTGTCGGGTGGCATGCTGGAAGTGCAACCACACATGATCACCGTATTGTCGGACTCGGCGATTCGAGGCGCGGAACTCGATCAGGCCAGGGCTGAAGAGGCCAAGCGTCGTGCCGAAGAAGCCATGAGAAATCGTAGTTCGGAAATGGAATACGCCAAAGCGCAGGCCGAGCTGGCGCAGGCCATTGCGCAGATTGCGGCCATTAGCAAGCTGAAGAAATCACATTGATTTGTTTTCTTGCGGTAACATAACCAGGGACGACCATCGTACCGCCACACGAAATGTGTGGCGGTATTTTTTTGGTGCTTCTAGTACCGTTTAGTGGGGATGTTCGGGGTAGTATAATTTGACGCTATAATCACTGACATTGCTGGGTGTGGCGTTGAGCTTTAGCAAAATGGTTGTGGATTGCTGTGCAGGCAGTTGTTGTGCAAGCGCTGTTTGATGTGGACTTGACAGATATTCCTTGGGCGACAGATTTTTACTGGATACCAAATCGCCATTTTCCTGTTTCAAGCTGATGGCTATGTTGGGATACGCGACGGGCGTTGCCGCCATGTTGGTGATGGACATGGACAACAATAGATAGCCGTTGTCAGGGACGGCTCGGAGTTCCGATTCGGTAATTTTGAGTGCGGACAGATTGTTTGGCGGTAAATCTGGTTCGCCTGTCCATGTCTGCCAGGTTTGCCATGCACGGTAAAGGATTGGTGATTGGCCGAGGAGATCGGTTTGACGAAATACACCATATTGGACCAGCATCAGAATGAGCAGCAAGGTATTGATCGCAATCCATTTCCCCTGGTGTGGGGGCGCTGTCTTGAATTGGATGGATGGCGCGGCTGCTTTGTCTGAAGAAATGGCGACATCGGCTGGGGTCAAGTCTGCTTTGGTGGGTTCAATTGCGAGGGCGGGTTCTTGCTCTGGCAAGACATACTCAACAGGCATTGTTGCTGACGTGATGTCAGGAAAAATGGGTGGCTCCAGCAGCGTTAAATCCAGTGGAAGGTCGGCTGACGGATGGGAGGGTTCGTCCGTTCCGGCTGTGTCGTTCTGGTTAGAAAATTCGGGCAGGTGATGGGCAATGGCGTCAAAAACCATGCCGCATACACCGCATTTTGCTTGTCCCAGGGAGTCGGTTAAATCTCTGGCGTCAAGACGAAAAACCGTGTGACAAATAGGGCAGCGGGTGTGAATGCTCACGATCGCCGCACGCCTGTCAGGCAAGCCCATCCTTCCTGTGTACTGGCGATTTCCAGATCAAACCAGTCTTGATAGGCTTGCTGAATAAGGGAAACTTGCTGATCCAGAATGCCGGACAGCAGGAGAGTGGAACCTGTGTGACAACGTGAGGCAAGCAATGGCGCGAGTGTGCGCAACGGGTTGGTCAGTATGTTGGCGATGACCAGATCGTAGGTCGCCTCTTTATCTTGATCGGGTAGAGCAAAGTGTATTTTTGGACAAAGATTGTTTTTGGCGTTGGCGACGGCGGTATCGATGGCAATTGGGTCGATGTCGATACCGACGACAAGACCCGCGCCAAGTTTGCACGCCGCAATTGCCAGAATACCGGAGCCACAACCGTAATCCAGCACACGGGTCGAAGCCGTTGGTGGATGTGCAGCAAGCCACTCCAGACACAGGCGGGTGGTGGGATGAGAACCGGTGCCGAAGGCCAAACCGGGATCGAGTTGAATGCAAATGGCCGTCGGGTTGGGTGCTAAGTGCCACGAGGGAACAATCCAAAGGCCTGATGTAATCTCGATGGGCGTAAATTCAGCTTGCGAGATACGCACCCAGTCTTGTTCGGCGACGGAATCAATGTGGTAAGCCGGCAGAGGAAAATCGATGGCGGCTGACAATTGATGAATGATTGGCAGCAGGTCGGTGTCGTCCGCGAAGAGCGCATTGACACGACAGGTTGGCCACGAGGCTTGAGTTTCCGCTCCAGGTTCCCCGAACACAGGAGTTTCGGTCAACGTGTTTTGATAGGCATCTTCGATACTGGCGGACAGTGCGCCACAGTCCATCAGAGCATCCGATAAGGCTTCGGATTGCTCAGCAGAGGTGGAAAACTGCAACGAGCGCCAGGCCATGGTTAGTTTCCACCACCCAAAGCCAGTTTTTGTTCCAGATAATGAATGCTGGTGCCGCCCTGCAATACGTTTTGATCGTTCATCAAATCCTGATGTAACAGAATGTTGGTATTGACGCCTTCCACGACGATTTCCAGCAGAGCGGTACGCATGCGTGCGATGGCTTGTTCACGGGTCGCGCCGTGCGCGAGCAGTTTTCCAATCATGGAGTCGTAATAGGGTGGGATGACATAATTTTGGTAGACATGGGAATCGACACGAATGCCGGGGCCTCCGGGTGCGTGATAAGCAGAAATGCGTCCCGGCGAGGGCATGAATGTATATGGGTGTTCGGCGTTGATGCGACATTCGATGGCATGTCCGCGAAAGATGATGTCTTTTTGCGTAAAGGGTAACGGTTCTCCGGCGGCGATTCGTATCTGTTGTTGTACGATATCAATGCCGGTAATCAGTTCGGTGACCGGATGTTCAACCTGTACCCGGGTATTCATTTCGATGAAGAAAAACTCGCCGTTTTCGTACAGAAATTCAAACGTACCGGCGCCGCGATAGCCAATCTGGCGACAGGCTTCCGCGCAGCGTTCGCCAATGGCGTCACGTAGCGCAGGGTCAAGGCCAGGCGCTGGCGCTTCTTCCATGATTTTCTGGTGTCGGCGTTGCATGGAACAGTCACGTTCGCCAAGATGTACGGCGTGACCTTGTTGATCTGCCAGAATTTGAATTTCAATGTGGCGCGGGGTTTGCAGGTAGCGTTCCATATAAACGGTTGCGTTGCCGAAGGCGGATTGTGCCTCAGCCTGTGTCATGGCAACAGCGTTGAGGAGAGCCCCCTCCGAATGCACGACACGCATACCGCGTCCGCCGCCACCACCCGATGCTTTGATGATGATCGGGTATCCGGTGGCTTGCGCCATTTGGCGGATGGCTTCCGGATCGTCGGGCAACGCTCCGTCCGAACCGGGTACGCAAGGCACATTGGCGGCGCGCATGGCGGCCTTGGCTGATACCTTGTCCCCCATCAAGCGGATGGTTTCCGGTCGTGGGCCAATAAACACAAAGCCCGAGCTTTCGATGCGCTCGGCAAAGTCGGCATTCTCAGATAAAAACCCGTAACCGGGATGAATGGCTTCGGCATCAGTCAGTTCTGCGGCGCTAATGATGGCCGGTACATTCAGGTAACTTAGGGCAGAGGCAGCAGGGCCAATGCAAACGGATTCATCGGCCAGCTTGACATATTTGGCATCGGCGTCAGCTTCGGAATGTACGGCGACGGTACGAATACCCATTTCGCGGCATGCACGCTGGATACGTAGCGCAATTTCGCCACGGTTGGCAATCAGAATTTTTTCAAACATTTGGTTGTCCGGATCAGGCGATGATGAATAAGGGTTCGCCGTATTCTACCGGTTGGCCATTTTCAACCAGGATGGCTTTGATGATACCTGTGTGGTCGGATTCAATTTCATTTAATAGTTTCATGGCCTCGATAATGCACAGTGTGTCGCCTGAAGAGACATTTTGTCCGATTTCGACGAAGGATTTAGCTTCTGGATTGGGCGCGCGATAAAACGTACCGACCATGGGAGATTTGACGACGTGGCCCTCAGGAATGTTGCTGGATTCAACGTTTGTGGTGAGGATTGCTGGCGCAGTGACTGGCAGGTGCGTTGGCGCAACGGCCTGTGTTTGCCAGACCGGGGCAGTTGTCTGACGGGAAATGCGTACCCGATCTTCCCCATCGTTGATTTCCAGTTCGCTGATAGTGGAAGCTTCTACCAGATCAATCAGCTTTTTGAGTTTTCTCAGATCCATGATTTAAACCTTTTGGGAAATATGAAGAAGCGCATAGTCCAATGCCAGGAAATATCCTTGTTCTCCCAATCCACTGATGACGCCGACGGCAATATCACTAAAAAAGGATTGGTGACGAAAGGGTTCACGCGCATGAACGTTGGATAAGTGAATTTCAATGAACGGAATGGCAACTGCCAGCAAGGCGTCACGTAAGGCAATGCTGGTATGGGTAAAAGCCGCAGGGTTGAACAGGATGAAATCGATTTGACCAAGAGACTGATGAAGAGCATCAATCAGGACGGACTCGGCATTGCTCTGTACGCAGCGTAACGAAGCGCCGGCACGTTGCGCACGGTCTTCCAGGCCGGCGCAGATGCTTGCCAGCGTGGCATGACCATACAGCGCTGGCTCACGTACACCCAGCATGTTCAGGTTGGGGCCGTTCAGTACCAGTATGCGAGCAGTAGCCGCTGGCATGGGAGAGAGGGTAGTTGGTTTCATGGGCGCAAGTGTGCCGAAAATGATGCAAAATGTCCAGTATTTGTCAGCAAAGTCGTTGTCCGGAATAGTGACGGATTTGTGTCGGAAGGGCGCATTAAAACAGTATTGGATCGTTCAAGGGGTTTGCCCCTGTTGGATCAGGGTTGTCAATTGTTGTGTCGTCGGCGTACCAATAAACGTGCGACCAATCTGTCCGTCCTGACGAACGAGCATCGTAAACGGTAATTGTGCTTGTGGGTCACCATAGCGACGCAACAGCGACAGCGTTTCCAGGTCGCCTAGCAAGACTGGAAAATGGACGGAATACGGCGCGATGACAGGTGCGACTTGTTGCGGATCGGCCATTGCGATCAACAGGATTTGCGTGTTTGATTGCGGTGGCAGGGCAACCAGTGCGGCGAGAGACTGGCGGCAGGGAAGGCACCAGGGCGCCCAGAACTGAACCAGTAATGTACGATGTTGCCATTGCTTGACGGGCTGGCGCACACCAGTCATGTCATACAGTTGCGCGCGGTACAACGCTGCGGCAGAGCCTTTTTTGTCCGTGGCGCCGTTTAGCCAAACCATCAGCAGGATGGCAAGACCCGTCAGGGCAGACAGCAAGAGCAGGAAGCGTTTGTTGCTCATGGACGTAAAAGCAGGTTGTGCAACGCTGTCGACAGGCTCGCAACGGATTGTAATCCGATGAGCGGCGAGGAGAATTCTTGCCCGTGACGGTCAAACAGGACGATGGCGGGGGGGCCAAAGAGCCCAAACCGCTGTCGCAGGGCGTCATCGTCAGCATTGTTGGCGGTAATGTCGGCACGTAACAGCACGATAGACGCCAATTGTTGCCGGATGGACGCGTTTTGCAGCGTGGTGGCATCCATTTCGCGACAGGAAACACACCAGTCCGCATAAAAATCCAGCATTACCGGACGACCTTTGGCTTGAGTCAGGGCTCCATTCAGTTCAGCGATGCTGTGCACGGTTGTAAAGGCGGGGTCGGAAGTGGCGACCGGTATTGCTGCGTTGGCTTGATGTTGTAGTGGTTGCCACAGATTTTGTGCTCCGGACAGCGCGCCAATCAATTCTGCCAGTCCACTAGCCAGTAGCAGAATGGCCAAACCTTTGCTGAGGCGGCGCAAGGCGCCGACGTGTTCCGGTAGTGGGTCGAGCGCACGCCAGAACACGGCCGAGACGATAAGCAGGACCGCCCACAACAGCATTTGTATCGAGACGGGAAGCAGAGGACTGATAATCCAGATGGCAACGCCCAGCATGGTAACGCCAAAGAAACGTTTGACGCCATCCATCCAGGCCCCGGCTCGCGGTAACAGGCTGCCTGCGCCCAGACCCAGCAGTAGTAAGGGCGCGCCCATGCCGAGCGCCAGGAAAAACAGGGCTAGTCCGCCGGTCAACAGATTGCCGGTGCGAGCAATCCAGGTAAGCGCTGCAGCCAGCGGTGGCGCGACACAGGGGCCGATAATCAGTGCGGATAATGATCCCATGACGAAGGTGCCCAACAGACGCCCGTTGTGAAACCGATTGCTAAAGCCGGCAAACCGGCTTTGCCAGCCAGGTGGCAGTTGTAGTTCGTACAAACCGAACATGGACAAGGCGAGGACGGAAAACAGCGCGGCAGCACTACCCAGCGCCCAAGGGTTTTGCAGCGCGTTGGAGAGCAGCGACCCGGATAGTGCAGCAGCGATGCCAGCCAAGGCGTAGGTGAGCGCCATACCAAGTACGTAGGCTAGCGATAACAGAAAAGCGGTGTAGCGAGAGGTGGCGTTTTGTTGGACGATGATGCCCGATAGAATGGGAATCATCGGGAACACGCAAGGGGTAAGGGAAAGCAATAAGCCGGCACCAAAAAAAGCCGCCAAAATGCTGAATAGCCCACGCTGATGCGAATTTTGCATCGGGGATTGTGCTAAGGGTTGTGCCAGTGCTGGTGCGGGCGGTGCCACATTCCCGCCCAAGGCAAGCTGTGCGTGCTGGTGGATTGGAGAATAGCATACACCAGCGTCGGCACAGCCCTGTGCGGTGCTGTCGAGTTGTAACGCTGAAGCAGTTGGTTGGGAAAAGGGCAGGATGACCGTGACTTGATGACGATAAATGGTTTCCAGGCCAAAATTTGGGTCGTTCTTGGTTTCCCCTGCGGGAAACTGGGGCGTGTCGAGGTGCGCACCCTGTAACTGGAAGTGGAATTTGTCACGGTAAAGATAACAGCCCGGCGCAATTTGGTACTGCACGGCGATGTGTTGGCTGTCGAGTAGCCGGGCAGAGAAAACGAAAGCGTGTTCGGGGTCGGGAATGTCATCCGCGTGAACGGCGGTCGTCATCCATACGAACAGGATGAGCAGGATGGTGAACAGGCGCAATAAATGGCTGGGCATAGGCAAATCAGCGTAACTGACCGGACAGGACAAATAGGACGCTATTATAAGCCAAAATCAGCGGCGGACATTGTTGTTTTGCGCGAATCATTGGTCAGAACAGGGTGAGAGGCTATAATGCTGCCATTGGCAACAAGGCGAAAGAATGGCGTGCAGACAGATTTGCAACAGGATTTGAATGTGGTGGTTCTGGCAGCAGGGCGTGGCACGCGTATGCGCTCGCAATTACCCAAGGTATTGCAACCGTTGGCCGGGCGGCCGCTGCTGGCGCATGGATTGGCAACAGCGCGAGCCTTGGCGCCGCGCTCGTTGTGTGTGGTGTATGGTTATGCCGGAGATGCGGTAAAACAGACATTGCCTATGCCGGAGGTGACTTGGGTTGAACAGGCCGAACAGTTGGGTACCGGACATGCCTTGCAGCAGGCGCTGCCATGCCTGGGGAACGGCAGCGTGACATTGGTGCTGTATGGCGATGTGCCGCTGGTGCAGGAATCGACCTTGCGTCAGTTGGTGGCGTTGGCATCAGCGGGAGCGTTGGCGCTGTTGACCATAGAATTGGCGCAACCCACGGGTTACGGCCGCATCGTGCGTGCCGCATCGGGGGCCATCGAGCGCATCGTAGAAGAGCGCGATGCAGATGAAATCACGCGCAATATTCGGGAAATCAATACTGGTTTGATGGCGATACCGAGCCGTTATCTGGCTGACTGGCTGGGGCGTTTGCGCAACCATAACCAGCAGGGTGAATATTATTTGACTGATATCGTCGCGCTGGCCGTCGCGGACGGGGTGATGGTAACGGCTTGTCAGCCTGCGCATGAGTGGGAAATCATGGGCGTGAATGACAAGGCACAACTGGCGGCACTGGAGCGCCAGTACCAGCGTAACATCGCCAGTCAATTGTTGATACAGGGAGTGACACTGTTAGATCCAGCGCGACTGGATGTGCGAGGCAGCCTGCGTTGCGGACGTGACGTGACGATTGATGTCGGCTGTGTTTTTTCTGGCACTGTCGTGCTGGGCGATGGCGTGATAGTGGGTGCTCACTGCGTATTTGAAGACGTCGAGGTGGGGGCGGGGAGTCAGATAGCGCCTTTTTCTCATTTGCAGCAGTGTCTGGTGGGGGCGGATAATCGCATCGGGCCGTTTGCCCGGCTGCGACCCGGAGCCGTGCTGAATACGGCGGTGCATGTCGGTAATTTTGTGGAAATCAAAAACAGCGTGATTGGTGACGAGAGCAAAGTCAATCATCTGTCTTACGTTGGCGATAGCACTGTGGGCAAACGGGTCAACGTGGGGGCTGGGACGATTACCTGCAATTATGATGGGGCGAATAAACATCGCACGGTCATCGAGGACGATGTGTTTGTCGGGTCGGGCACCGAGTTGGTTGCCCCGGTTACGGTGAAAGCGGGCGCGACGATTGGCGCGGGGTCTACTATTACCCGTGAGGCACCTGCTGGAGAGTTGACGTTGGCACGAGAACGGCAGAAAACTATTTTGGGCTGGAAGCGGCCCCAAAAACGGGGAAAATAAATATGTGTGGTGTTGTGGGCGCTGTGGCGCAACGGAATGTCGTGCCGATTTTGCTGGAAGGCTTGCGCCGGCTTGAATACCGCGGTTATGACTCGGCTGGACTCGCTGTGGTGCAGCGTGATGCGGCACAGCCAAGTTTGCAGCGCGTGCGCAGCGTTGGTCGGGTCGGTGTGCTGGCCGAACTGGTCGCGCAGCAGCAGGTGCAGGGAGATTGGGGGATTGCGCATACCCGTTGGGCCACGCATGGTGCGCCGAGTAAGGACAATGCCCATCCGCATGCCAGTCACGATTGTATTGCTATCGTACATAATGGCATCATCGAAAATTATGAGGCGTTACGCGCAGAATTGCGGACGCAAGGCGAGGTGTTTACCTCCGAAACGGATAGCGAGGTCATTGCGCATCTTGTTTATCGCCAGTATCAGGTGACCAGTGATCTGTTGCGGGCGGTACAGGATACCGCGGCGCTGTTGCAAGGCAGTTTTGCGATTCTGGTTATGGCAACGGATGCGCCCGATCGTCTGGTGTGTGCCCGTCGCGGCAGCCCATTGCTGATTGGCGTGGGAATTGAAGAGCATTTCGTGGCGTCCGATGTGTCCGCACTGTTGCCAGTGACGCAACGGGTGGTGTATCTGGAAGAAGGTGACGTGGCCGACATCGGTGTGTTGTCGTATCGGGTGTTTGACGCTGCGGGCAATCAGGTCATGCGCCCGGTGAATGTGTCCGAGCAATCGGCGGAAATGAGCGATCTGGGTGCCTACCGGCATTTCATGCAAAAGGAAATCTATGAGCAGCCGCGGGCGTTGGCAGATACCCTGCATGATGTGTTGATGGGCGAGCATTTGCCGGCGCAAGCGTTTGGTCACGACGCGGAGGCGGTTTTTGCCCGGGTTGACGCTGTACGTTTTCTGGCCTGTGGCACCAGTTACCATGCCGCCCTGATAGGCGCGCAGTGGATAGAAGCGTTGGCTGGACTGCCGTGCCAGGCGGAAGTGGCCAGCGAGTACCGGTACCGGGATAGTGTGGCCAATCCCCGTGCGCTGGTAGTGACCTTGTCGCAATCCGGCGAGACAGCTGATACGTTGGCAGCGCTGAAACATGCGCAGCATCTGGGGCACAACGAGACCTTGAGCATCTGTAATGTCCCGGAATCTTCACTGGTACGCGCATCGGCTTTGCACTTTTTGACGCGCGCCGGGCCAGAAATCGGGGTGGCATCGACCAAGGCATTTACGGCGCAACTGGCCGCGTTGTTCCTGTTGGCTTTGCTGCTGGCGCGCAGCCGTGGCCGTTTGTCGCCAGAACAGGAGCGTGCGCATATTCACGCGTTGCGCGCTTTGCCGGGCGCCGTGGGGCGGGTGCTGGCGCTGGAGCACGAGGTGGCAGCGTGGGCGCAACGACTTGCCGATAAGCGTCACGCACTGTTTCTGGGACGCGGTATCCATTTTCCGATTGCGCTGGAAGGGGCACTGAAACTGAAGGAAATTTCGTATATTCATGCCGAAGCGTATCCGGCCGGGGAATTGAAACACGGGCCACTGGCGCTGGTTGACCACGACATGCCGGTGGTGGCGATTGCGCCGGATGATGCGTTGCTCGACAAGTTGCGATCCAACCTGCAGGAAGTTGCCGCGCGTGGTGGCGAGTTGTACGTGCTGACAGATACTCAAACCAGCATTTTGTCCGGCAGCCATGTGCACCATATCCGGATGGATGAACATGCAGGCTGGCTCTCGCCCATTCTGCACGTCATACCGTTGCAGATGCTGGCGTATCACGCCGCCTTGCAAAAGGGAACGGACGTTGATAAGCCACGCAATCTGGCCAAATCGGTGACCGTAGAATGAGCATCGATATGCGTGTGGTGATGGTGAGCGCCACGCGTTACCATGACATCAGTTGCGGGCACGTCGTGTTCGGTCACGAGAGCAAGTGTCAGCATTTGCACGGACACAATTATCGCGTGCATTTTGAGGTAACGGGTGAGCGTGACGCCATCGGGCGGGTGTTGGATTTCGGCATCATCAAGCAAAGGTTGTGTCTTTGGCTGGAAGCCGAGTGGGATCACCGCTTTCTGGTCTGGCAGGAACATCCGCTGGCGGCAGGCTTGCAGGCGATCGACCCGGCGGGTGTATTGCTCTTGCCGTTCAACCCCACGGCAGAAAATATGGCACGTTATCTGCTGGAAACCGTGGGACCCGCGCAGCTTGCCGGCTTGTCGGTGACATTGGCTCGGGTCGTGGTGGAGGAAACGGCCAAGTGTTCGGCTGAAGCCCGGCTCCAGATAGTTCCCTAATCGACGAAAATCGTCACGCTGGTGATGGCGTTGCCGTAGCCGGCGGTATTTATCTGGCAAAAATTCATCGGAAAAAATCGTTCGCTGCGCGGCAAGGGTTCCGGTTTTTTGCCGAGTCAAACATGTGGAGGAAAGGCAGTGGTCATGGCGATCATCTGAAATGGTTATGCCAGAACGCAAATTTCCTGTTGCTACCAATAGAATATGTATGGTAGTATGAAATGAAATAGACGGTTTATAAATGAAATAAACATTATTTATCTATAAAAATTAGCATGTTATTTTGTTTTTTGTTCCTGCTTCACGAAAAACGGTTTTGTTTTTTTTATTGTTCTGTGTTGAAAAACAAGGCATGGCAACATGAAAATGGCGACATGAAACATGAAAACAGCCAAATGACAGGCGGGATAATATGGGCGGCCATCGTGGCATGGTTGTGGTTCGCGCCTCAGGCCAAGGCCGATTGCTGGGGTGAGGCGGAAGCGCATTATGGGGTATCACGGTTTTTACTGTTGGCGATGGCGCGGCATGAATCGGGGCTCAATCCGGCCGCGATCAATCACAACAGCGATGGTTCGTGGGATGTGGGTTTGATGCAGATCAACACGGGTTGGTTGCCGGTATTGAAAGCGTACGGCGTCGGATTGGCCGATTTACGCGATCCTTGTGTGAATTTACAGGTTGGCGCGTGGATACTGGCCAACAATTTTCGCCAGTATGGCAAAAACTGGCGCGCCGTGGGGGCGTATAACGCCAGAACGGAATGGAAGCGGCGACATTACGCACGACAGGTGTCGGTGCAGTTCAAGCGCATTGCGCGGGAGTATGGCATTGAATGATGGCCGATCAGAACAGGATGGCAAAGGGAAAAAGGCGCTTGATGTGCTTCGTGGCGCCATGCGCCCGATCCTGCCTTATCTGGACGACGATGGCGTGCAGGAAATCATGATTAATCAACCCGATGACATTTGGATAGAATCGCGGGGCAGCATGCGCCGGGTAACCGAAACCCTGCAGCCGATCGCTGTGGAAATGGCCATTCGGGCGCTTGCTTCGAGCAACGATAAAAAACAGACGCCCATCATGGACGCTCGCCTGCC
>JAJYGL010000219.1:33917-39813 GCA_021790625.1 Pseudomonadota bacterium
TTTTCCGCAGGCGGCGATGGCGCGCCAGATAGCGCAGACGTTTCGTTTCGTCATTCAGGCCGCCAATCTGGGCGGCAAGCGTGGTCCGGTCAGGGTGGTGGAAGTTCTGGGGTATGAAGCAGGACGGTATCAGTTTCGGGAGGTGTTTTCCCGATTGCCGCGCATGTCGGCGCAGGCGCACTAGCAGGTGCACCAGGTATATAAATTTGCTGTGAAACGCGAAAAATCTTGAAAGAAGGGTGTCGATCATGGGTACTGGCGTCAGTAGTATGCTATTTCAACCGTTTTGTTTCATATTGAGAACGTTTTTTATCAGCCCGGGGATGATAGGCCTCATCGTGGCCATCACGCTGGCGGTCGGGGTGATTGCCTGGCTGACTGATTTGGGCGGGCGCGGGTTTCCGGTCATGACCTTTCTGGTCATCGCCATCGGCGCTGGCATGCTGCTCGGTATCCCGCTCATCATGAGCGGCATGGGCGTTCCCTTGCCACCTGGCTGCCTTCCCGGCACGTGATTCTGGAGGGGAAATGGCGCGCCTTGCCGTACGCAGTACCCGGGTAGCTGCGCGACTGTCGGAAACCAAAATACTGGCGGGTGGCGAGTTCAAGCTCGTCGTCGCGAATGCCGCGTTCGGGTTTCTGGTCATTGCGTTGCTGCATATCTGGCAATACCTTGTCGTGGTGGTGATCCTGCACCTGTTGTTGATTCTGGTAGCCAAAGCCGACCCGAAAGCACGAGAGATTTATCTCGAATACGCGAAGCAGGGCGATGGTTATACCCCTTGGCCGGAAACGCGGCGCCAACTGTTCAACCGTCGTCCGCTGGGCTTTGGCCGCGACCAGGAGATATGACATGAGCGAGCCGTCCTGGCGCAGTTTTTCCGAGTTGCTACCCTGGATGTTTACCTTTGGCCAAGACGACGTGGTGGTCAACAAGGATGGCAGCCTGTCTGCGGTGTTTGAACTGAACGGCATCGATGTCGATGGCGCGGTGTCTGCCGAAGTGAGTTATTGCTTGCAGGCATTGGACAATGCTTACGAACTGTTCAAGGACAGCCCGTGTATTTTTACCTGGCTGGTGCATCGGCGGCGGGTTACCTATTATCCGGAAGGGCGGTTTCCCGACCCCTGGTCGGCCAGAATCGACGAGGAGCGGCGAAGGCAGTTTGCTTCCGGTCGCCATTATATCAACCGGCACTATCTGGCAGTCACACTGGTGGCGGACAAAGGTCTGGGCAACGTGTCTTCCCGCATGGCGCTTTATCTTGGGCAAGGACTGGGCGTGCTGCCCGCGTTATTGCGCACAGGTTTGTCCTATCTGCGTGGTAGTGATGCTTTTGTCTATTCGGCGCAGGAGCTGACCGCCAGAACAGACATGTTCCAGACATTGCTGACGCGTTTTGTCGAACGATTGGCGGGTATCGGGTTGTATCGGGTGACCGGTGACGCGTTGCGCGGGTTTTTGCGCCGCTGCGTCAACCCGCAGTCGTCGCAGGAAGAGTTGGTGGCCATGCCCTTTCTGGACACCCATGTGCCGGATGCCGAACTGATGGTGGAAACAGACAGGTTGCGTTTCGGTGAAAGTTGCGTGGTGACCGGCATGTCATTGAAAGAACCGCCACGGGTGACCAGGCAGGGGCTGTTTGAGCTCATGCTGGCACTCGATGGCGAGTTGGTGTTTTCGCAGAATTTTCGTTTTGCTGCCAAGAAGGAAATCATGCAGTACCTGGTAAGCGTGCGGCAGTACAATGATTTGCTCAAATACTCACCCATGACCTGGGTGTACCTGTCGATGAACAAGAACGCCGACGCTCGTGCGAATGATGCCCGGCTGGAAGCGGCGGAGTCAGCGCATGTCGAGAGCAATCGCGTCGAAATGAACAACGCGTATTATGGCTGGTATGGCGCGCAGGTGATGGCAATCGGGCAGACAGAAGCGGAGGCAGAGCGAGTGCTGGCAGCCGTTGCCGGCGCACTGGAAGTCAATAACTTTACCACCATCCGTGAGCGCTTACATCTGCTTTCCGCCTTTTCAGGCGGGATTCCTGGCATGGTCAGCATGCAGAAACGCTGGTTCATGCTGGAGCTGGCGTCGTTATCCGATTTGTCACCCATCCGTACGATTGACCCTGGACGTCTGGTCAACGGCTATCTTTCCGAACAGCGCGGCGTGGAGACGCCAGCACTGATATTGTTCGATACGGAATACAACACCCCATATTATTTCAATCTGCACGTTGGTGATCTGGGGCATGCGTTGGTGGTAGGTCCTTCGCGTTCCGGTAAATCGACCGGGATGAATATCCTGATTGCCCAGTTCAGAAAATACCAACCGTGCCGGATTATCATTTTTGACAAAGATCGCTCTTGCCGGATTGCGACACTGATGATGGGTGGCGAGCACATTGACATTGCTGACCGGACGCGTAGCCGCTGGAACCCGTTGAGCCTGCTTGGCGATACTTCTGCGCTGGAATGGCTTGCCTCATGGATAGAGGGGATCATTTCTTACCGGGGATACCGTTATGGCGCCGATGATGTCAAGGATGTATGGCGCGCCTTGCAGGGTTTGGCCGCGCAGGACGCCGCACACTGGACATTGGGGCATCTGCACGCCATCCTGTCGCCGGCGCTGCAAAACGAGCTTGACGCCTGGGTCGGCAATGGCGCGTTGGCGCATTATTTCGATAACCGCGAAGATACTTTTTCCATCTCTGATTTCAGCTGCATCGAAATGGGAGAAATTCTGCAGAAACAGCATGTTGCGCGCGCCTTTATGGACTATGCCTTTTTTCGCATCTATAAATTGTTGCGCGATAACAGCCGTGGCGTCGTGCCGACACTGATTTATATCGAGGAGTGTTGGTTCATGTTGGAAAACCCGTATTTTGAACAGAAAATTCGTGACTGGACCAAAACCTTCGCCAAATTGGTGGCGCAACTGGTGATGGCAACCCAGTCACTGGAAGACATCGCCGAATCGCGCGTGTTTTCCAGTTTGCGTGACAATATCCAGACCCGGATTTATTTACCGAACAGCAACGCGGCTTCGCCATTGATGCTGCCCTTGTACACCGAGCAGTTTGGCCTGCACGCGGATCAGGTGGCGCAGATTGCCAACGGAACACCCAAACAGGATTATTTCATTCAGCAGCCAGATATCTTTCGCCGCGCCATCATGCGCATCGACCCGCTCAGTCTTGCCGTGGTGCGTTCAGATTCATTGGCGCAAGCCGTGTTTCAGCGTCATTACACGTCAGGCGCTGAAAACTGGCGAGAAAACTACGTGCAGGAATTGTTGCAACCACATTGAGCACAAGGAGATTTCGCATGGACACGAGCAGAGTACCGTCACGGCACAGCAACCCATTCGTCGCCCTGAAGGGCAGAACGCAAAAGCAGGCGCGTCGTCGGAAATGCTTGGCGCGCATGGTCGGAATAGCCGGACTGCTGAGCCTGATCTGGGCGCCGGTCAGTCGTGCCGATTATTGGGGCGATTGGCTGGCATACCTGAGTTATTTAGAGCTGGTTGCCAGTTATACGCAGCAGATCGAGACCGAGATCAATACCCAACTGGCGCAGGCGCAGAGCTATGCTTACCAGGCACAGAATCTGCAGAATGCACCGGCGGCCGATCTGGCGCAGGTCATCGCCCCCTATCAGCAGGCCATCGGCAATTATGAGCAGTTCCTGTCGGCCGCACAGAGCCTGCAGGCGGTGATCGGCCAGAACGAGCAAATGCTGACCCAGCGTGGTGCGGAAATACAGACCTTGACCAATGGCGATGCGACCCAGTACTGGCAGATGGAGGCGCAACTGGCGCAGCAGCAGGGCGGCATTCAACAGGCGGCATTGCAGCGTGATCAGGCTTCTTTACAGGACCTTGCCAGCAAGGCGAACGCCTTGCAGAATGCTGCGAATAATTTGCCCAGTACCGGCACCGTGGATGGTCTGGACAAACTGAATACCACGCTGACGACCGTGGCTGAGGAAGCGCTTAATCTGAACCGTCAGATGGCTCAGGCCGATCTGGACCGCAATGCTGCAGCGACCTTGACCCAGCAATCCCTGCAAAATCAGGCGCAGGAACGCAATGCCGTATCAGCGCAGGATGCGCTGGATGCCACGGCGGCCATCCAGCGCCTGCAGGAACAGATCAATACGCCATCCGGTTACAACCAGCAACAGATCGAACAGAACGCGTGGAATGCCAGTCCGTGACCTGTTCATACGGGGATATCGTCCAGTAGGTATTTATCGTGAGGCAGGATAAGGAAGGTAAGCATCAATGAAAAATGGAAAGTTGATGGTTTTTGCGGGGTTGTGGATCGCGACAAACCTGGGCGGGTGTGACCTGTTTCACCCACAGCCAAAAGGTCCCGCTGACGGACATAGCATGGACTGGTATGCCAAACATCTGGCGGAGGCGCACGCTGAAAACAGGTTTTGCAACACAACGTATATGGATCCCATTTTCAAACCGGACGTGACTCAGGACCAAGCCAAGGAAATGATGGCAAAAGTTCCGAACTATTGTCGCTATGCCATTTCTGCCATTGAGGCGCATGAGGCGGCGGAGTCCATCAAGGCCTTGCAGCAAGAGATGGGTACGCCGTCTAATTACAACCCGCAACAGATCGAGCAGAATGCCTGGAAAGGTCATCACTGATGCTGATGGTGTTACCTTTGGCGCTCTGGTGGGCGGCGGATGAAGACCGGTTTTGCCTGTTGCGGCAATCGGTAAGTTATCGAAATCTGGATGAGGAACAAAGGCTGCATTACCACGTACCGCGCAAGCTGAGGCGTCGCCTGCGCTCCAGGCTGGCGCTGGCGCTGGTCATGGCGGCGATCGACGAGCCAGCACGATTTTTCTGGTTGATGTTGAGCGGGGTCTGGTTGTTGGTCGTTTTTTTGGGTCGGATTCGCTAAAAGGCAGATGCGTCATGAAATTCTGGATCGTTGCATTATTGCTCGTCCTGTTGTGCGGAATCGCTCCGGGCAGTTTGGCCGCGCCTGCGCCTGAGTCTGGTCCGGCCGCGACGACCATTCTGAATCCGGCATTCAAACAAGCGGTGGTCGCTGCGTTGGGCGCCCTGCATACGGCCGGTTACGCCTTGCGCGGCAAGCTGGTTCCGATGGGCGAGGAGTTGCTGGCGGTGTTCCTGGCCTTGTCACTGGGCTGGTCGATTTTCAATGGATTGATGGCGCAACGATTGGACGCAATGTTTAAAGACATCATCAATGAACTTATCATTGCGTTGATCGCGCTGGTGTTGCTGTGGACATGGACCGGGCAGGGTCAGGCGGGCGGCATGAGCATGTCGAATTTCCTGACCCAGGGGCTGAATGAACTGGTGGCGCCGTTCATTTCTTCTGCGAACGGGGGAGGCACGACACAGGCGGTGACGACCTCTGTGGCCGAATGGCAGATCGTCGATGATTGTTTTGCGGCCGCGGGCAATATAATGTCCGTCATTCCGAAAATCTGGCAGGGCACAACGGTGGGCGGGACCATCTTGAATGTGGTCAAGAACGCGCTGCAAGGCATTTTTATCGGCGAGGCGACGGGCCCCGGGTTTGCCATCGCTTACATCATGCTGGTAACCGTGGTTTCACTGATTTGCGCACTGACGGTCTTGACTGTCATGCTGTTTGGCCTGTTGTACATCAATTTAGGTGATTTCATCATTTATATTGGTCTTGCCATTGGCCCGGTGTTTGTGGCGACGCTGGCGTTGCCACCTATTCGGCAAATGTTTACCCGCTGGCTGGATTTCGTGTTGTCAGGAGTTTTTTATAAAGTGATCGCGGTTGTCATAGCGTCTTTTCTGCCACCGTTATTTGCGGTCATCTCCCAGAATTCGACCACGGTGGTCGCGATGGATAGCGCCTGGAT
>JAJYGL010000271.1 GCA_021790625.1 Pseudomonadota bacterium
CCCGTGTCAGTAGCGGCGTTGGCAGTTTGGCCATGGCGGCTTTGTAGGCTTCGTCGACCGAGCGTAGCAGGCCGGTGAGGCCGCTGCCATGCAGTGCTGAAATGTAATGGAAACGGGCAAATTCGAGGAATTGCAGTTTGCGGGCAATTTCCCGTTTGATGTGATCGCGTTCATAGTCGCTCATGCCATCCCATTTGTTGACGGCAATGACCAATGCACGCCCTGCTTCGAGAATGAAACCGGCCAGATGCGCATCCTGCTCGCCGATGTCGGCGTGGGCATCGAGGACCAATACCACGACATTGGCATCAGCAATGGCTTGCAGGGTTTTGATGACGGAAAATTTTTCTATGGCTTCAAAAACCTTGCCGCGTTTGCGTACACCGGCGGTATCGATGAGCGTGTAATGGTGACCTTGACGTTCAAAATCGATATAAATGCTATCGCGTGTGGTGCCGGGCTGATCGAAAGCGATGACGCGTTCTTCACCAAGCAAGGTGTTGACCAATGTAGACTTGCCCACGTTGGGACGTCCGACCAGTGCAATCTTGGGGTGTTCGGGTTCAGGTTCCACCACCTGTTCGGGTAAATGCGCCAATGCCACATCGACCAGTTCGTTCAGGCCTTCGTTATGGCTGGCCGAAATGGTCAAGGGCGTTCCCAATCCCAGTTCATAAAATTCGGCGGCAGCAATGTCGTGTTGGATGCCTTCGGCTTTGTTGACCACGACATGCACCGGACAGGCAGCCTGGCGTAATCGGTCAGCGATGATTTTATCCTGTGCGGTGCAGCCGGTTCTGGCATCGACCATGAATAGCACCACATCCGCTTCGTCGATGGCTTGCAAGGTCTGGCGCGCCATTTCATGCATGATGCCGTCTTTGACGACGGGTTCCAGTCCGCCGGTATCGACGACCAGATAGGGTTTGTCGCCCAGCTTGCCCAATCCGTAATGGCGGTCGCGAGTGAGTCCCGGTAAATTGGCCACCAGTGCATCACGGGTTTTGGTCAGTTGATTGAATAAGGTGGATTTGCCGACATTGGGACGGCCAACCAGAACGATGGTCGGCTTCATGACAGGCTGATGAAATATAAGTCGCCCTTGCCGGTTTGTACCAGCAGTCCGTTACGATATGGGACGGGGGGGGTGAGGATAGGAGAACCATCCGTTGCGATACGGGCGACAAAGTGGCCGTCTTCCAAAGACAGGAAGTGAATGTAGCCCTGCAAATCACCGACGGCCAGATAGTCACCGACACGGCATGGTGCAGTCAGCTGACGCAGGTGTAACGCGCTTTGTTTCCACAGATTGACGCCGTGTTCGCTTTCAAAGGCGTAGACATTGCCTTCTGTGTCACTGACATAAATGTTGTTGTCATCCATGGCAAGTCCGCTGGTGCTGGACATATCCTTGGCCCAGAGCTGGTTGCCACTGTGGACATCGAAACAGGCAAGTCGCCCCTGAAAATTGACGGCACAGACTTCGTGATCGTTGACGACCGGATTGCTGGTGACGTCGTTGATGCGCTCGATTTCTGTCGCGCCGTGCGGAATGGAGACTTCGCTATCCCATCCTATGCTGCCGGTGTCCAGTGTCAGGGCAAGCAGTTTACCTCCCGCATAACCTGCGAATACACCACCTTTGTACAGAACGACACCAGCCTGGCTTTGCAGGGTGAGTGACGGTAACGTGTGGCGGTAACGCCATTTTTGCGTGCCGGTCGCTGCATCAAGCCCATAGATGTCGCCATCGCCCGTGCGTACGACCAAAATGCCGTCAGCTGCCCTGGGCACGCCTTCGATGCTACTGGAGAGTGTGGTTGTCCAGCGTTGTTTGCCGTTGGCGTCATAAGCGACTAATTCACCTTTTTTGGTGCCCAGAAATTCGCTGTCGAGTGAAGCACCAACACCAGCGCTAAGATTGGCAGGCGTTTTTATTTTCCAGACACGTTGGCCATTTTGCGGATTGATGCGCGCCAGTTCATTACGGTTGCTGGCAATGTAGATGGCGTCCAGCACTGCAGCCGGGCTGAAAGCGGCCGTTTTTTTGTCGGACAGGCTGGTATGCCAGACAGTGGCAACATTAATCTGGTTTTTAATGATCAATAGTGCAGCAGGTTGGGCAACTGGTTTTTTGTTACCGAACCAGTGCATGGGGTTCAGGCTTGCGCAGGCACTAAGTGCCAGTGTGAGTAATAAGCTGGATGCTGCGAGTGGCAATTTCATGGTTTGACGGTTCCGGCAATAGCATTTAATTTGATTTCGACGACTTGACGATAGGGACTGCTGGCCGGCAATTCGCTGAGCGCTGCCTGCCACGCGCTGGTAGCGGATTGACGATTGCCGAGTGACAGGAAGATATCGCCCCTGAGGTCATTATACAGGTCGGCATCAGAATCGGTGGCCTGTTTATCATGGTCTGCGTTGAGTAAATCGAGCGCTTCCCTGGCTTTGTGCTGGTCCAGCAGCAGAGCGGCCAGATGCAGTCTGGCCAGATTTTTTATGCTGTTTTCCTTGCTGTGATCAAGAATCCATTGCAGGTCTTTTTTGGCTGTTGCCATTTGCGCGGCGGATTGCGCTGGGGTCTGGGTGACATTGTTGCTGTCGGTCGCTGCTGCAATCAATGCGCCACGCGATGTATAGGGGCTGTTTGGGTAGCGCTGAATCAGGGTGTCAGCCAGCGAGTTGACCGCCGAAACCTGTTGGACCTGTTGCATGCCTTGCAGCGTGGCATACAGGCTCGCGGCTTGCAGGGCTTCCTGTTGTTGCCGGTGTTGCCACCATTGCCAACCGACGGCACTCGCTGCCAGAGCCAGGACGATGCCGGTCAGCAAATCACCGTATTTTTTCCAGAATGTTTTGAGTTGATCGATGTGTTCCTCTTCTTCAAAACTGAGGTCATGGTTCATGGTTGCGAGCTCCGAAATGTCAGGATGTGCTGGATGGCGTCTGCTGCACGGTATGCCTGTTGAGGCAGATCCAGGCGCAGGGACTTGAGTGTAATCTGTTGCGCAGCGATTTCATTGTCGCCGATGATAACAGCAAAGCGGGCTCCGCTTGTGTCAGCTTTTTTCATTTGCGCCTTGAAATTGCCGCCACCACAATGTAACAGCGTGGAAATGCCTGCCTGCCGCAGTTGGCGGGCAATTTGCCAGGCATGATGTTGGGCGGCTTCGCCTTGATGAACGATGTATACATCGGTCGGCGGGGTTTCCATGCCAATGGCTTGTGTTTCACACAGCAGCAGCAGGCGTTCAAGGCCGATGGCAAATCCGCAGGCTGGTGCAGGTTTGCCACCCATTTGAGCCATCAGGCCATCATAACGGCCTCCGGCACACACCGTGCCTTGAGCGCCGAGCTGATGGCTGACCCATTCAAAAACCGTATGGTTGTAATAATCCAGACCGCGTACCAGTCGCGGGTTGATGGTAAAGACGATGTCGTGTGCGCGGAGAATGCGCTGGACAGTTTCGAAGTGCGCGTTGGCGACATCATCAATTTCATCCATCAATTTGGGAGCAGCGTCGATAATCGCTTGCATGGCAGGATTTTTGCTGTCCAGAATGCGTAACGGATTGCTGTGCAGACGTCGGCGGGCATCTTCATCCAGTGCTGCTTCATGGGCGGTGAAATAGGCAATCAGCTTGCTACGGTGACGTGCGCGAGCCTTGCTGTCGCCCAATGTATTGATTTCCAGCGTCAGGCCGCTTAATCCTAAGCGTTGCCACAAGTCAGCCGCCATAACGAGATGTTCAGCATCGAGTTCGGCATCGGCAAAACCCATGGCTTCGATGCCTAGTTGATGAAACTGGCGATAACGGCCTTTTTGTGGCCGTTCGTGGCGGAACATGGCGCCTTGATACCATAGCCGGCGCGGCCCCTGATATAACAGACTGTGTTCGATGACCGCCCGCACACAGGCTGCAGTACCTTCCGGGCGCAAAGCCAGCTGTTCGCCATTCAGCGCATCAGTAAAGGTATACATTTCTTTTTCGACGATGTCGGTGACTTCACCAATGGCGCGACTGAACAGGGCAGCCTGTTCTACGATGGGAGTGCGGATTTCCTGATAGCCG
Organism: Pseudomonadota bacterium; assembly: GCA_021790625.1. Taxonomy (GTDB): domain Bacteria; phylum Pseudomonadota; class Gammaproteobacteria; order Burkholderiales; family Sulfuriferulaceae; genus Sulfuriferula. Next base: position 4,077 of record JAJYGL010000271.1, read on the forward strand.
AAGGCTGCCAGCCAAGCGTGCAGGCGAGTTTCCAGCCATTGCCAATGAGGAGTTTGATCGGGCAGGATGTCGTTCATCCCGCGGACGGCCTGTAATGCTTGCGACATGGTTTAGCCTTGTTGACCTTTGTTGATTTTATGATTGGATTTTTGATTGAATCGGGATGATGCGCGCCTGATGACGCGAGTCGTCCATATTTGCATCGCTTTGGCTGGTTTGTCCCTGCACATAATGTTCCCGCACATAGCGTTCTACGATGTGCTGGAACTCTTCGGCAATTCGTTCCCCTTTCAGGGTGACGGTTTTGACACCATCAACATAAACGGGCGCTACCGGAACTTCACCAGTGCCGGGCAAACTGATACCGATATTGGCATGGCGTGACTCGCCCGGTCCATTCACTACACAACCCATGACGGCGACTTGCATGGTCGCCACGCCGGGATACTGGTTGCGCCAGACAGGCATTTGGTCGCGCAGGTAGCGCTGGATGTCTTGAGCGAGTTGCTGGAAGACGGTACTGGTGGTGCGCCCGCAACCGGGGCAAGCGATGACCATGGGCGTAAAAGAACGTAACCCCATGGTTTGCAGAATTTCTTGCGCCACGATGACTTCCTGACGGCGTTCGCCACCGGGTTCCGGTGTCAGTGAAATGCGGATGGTGTCGCCGATACCTTGTTGCAGCAGGACGGCCAGGGCTGCAGTTGATGCAACGATGCCCTTTGAGCCCATGCCCGCTTCAGTCAAGCCCAGATGCAGGGCGTAATTGCAGCGACGCGCCAGTTCCTGATAGGCATCGATGAGTTCCTGGACACCAGACAGTTTGCATGACAGGATGATTTTGTTGGCGGGGAGTCCCAGTTGTTCGGCACGGTGTGCTGATTCCAGTGCGGACGTGATGAGCGCTTCACGCATCACCCATTCCGGCGGTTGTGGTGTGGGTTGGCGGGCATTTTCGTCCATGACGCGAGCCAAATGTTCCTGGTCGAGACTACCCCAGTTGACGCCGATGCGAACGGGTTTGTCGTGCCGACAGGCGATATCTATTAGCGTAGCAAACTGTTCATCCCGTTTGGCACCACGTCCGACATTACCGGGATTGATGCGGAATTTGGCAAGTGCTGCGGCGCAGGCGGGTACAGCGGTGAGTAACTTGTGGCCATTGAAGTGAAAGTCACCGATAAGCGGTACCGGGCAGCCACGTCGATCGAGGGCATCACGGATATAGGGCACCGCTTCGGCAGCTTCCTGGGTGTTGACGGTAATACGCACCAGTTCTGAACCAGCCTGCCACAGATCATGAATTTGTGCGGTAGTGCCGGCAATATCTGCTGTGTCAGTGTTGGTCATGGACTGGACGACAATCGGTGCATCGCCGCCAACCGGGACATTGCCTACCATGACGGTTAGGGTAGGGTGACGTGAAAGATTGTTGTGCATGGGTGGAATATTCAGTTGTGTCAGGGGAGTGTCAAATGAGCAACCGTGACGGCAGTATGGGGAGCCAGATCAACGGGTTGGTGGTTGTCGGTCAGATGTACCTGCGCAGCATTGCCGATAATCAGGGATAGCCGTGAAGTGCTGTCGAGACTGGCCATATCGCCGGCATGATACATTTTTGCGATGAGGTTATGGCCTTGTGCATCGCGAATTTCGACCCACGAGTCGCCGCTGAACTGTAATTCAAGGTGTTGATTTTTTTCTGCGCCGGTCGGTGCTGGTGTTGCTGATTTCTGCGTGGCGGCTTGCGTAGTGGCTGAAGGGGCTTTCGTTGAAGAAGTGTCGGATATTACCATTGTATTGGGTGGCGTGATTATGTTGGCCGGTGCATTAGCAGGTACATTAGCCGGCGCGCTGGTTGACGTGGCAATCGGCGTGTCGGTTGGGGTAACAGGGGCCAACTGCGCGTGGTGCAGGTTGTGACGGAGGATGTCAACGTCTGTGGCAGATAACCAGTGATAGGCAACCCAGGGAGCCAAAAATAAAATTAGCAGTGCCGCCAGGATGAAAGTCAGGCGAATCCACGAATGCGGTTTTTCCAGCGCGATGTGTTCGTGGTGGACAGATAATTTGCTATCGTCGGTTGCCGTGCGGGGTAATGCGTGAACAAGTGCGTCGGGATCCAGATTCAGCAAGCGGGCATAGCTGCGTACGAATCCGCGACTGAAAGCCCAACCCAGTTCGTCAAAATGGTTGCTTTCCAGTGCTTCGATTTGGCGTGGGCTGATTTTGATGCGTTGAGCGACGTCAGCGATGCTCATGCCGACCTGCTGCCGCGTTTCGCGTAAACGTGCCCCGACATCGGTCGGCATAGCGACCGATGTGGCGCCTGAAGAAATGTTTTCCATTTCGTCAGTCATAATTGCCCTGATTGAGTAGACGGGTTTCCGGTGCGTCAGGAAAATTGCTGCGTAGCAACATGCTGGCGTTGGCTTCGGCATTGGCATTGTTGGTTTTGTGTGCGATACGAATGGCGAGCCAGAGCAGTTTGGCATTATCCTTGCCAAGGTCATGGATCAGCATCTCTGCCTCGGCGTAGCGCCCCTGCCGATAGTAGATTTCGGCCAGCGCAACTTGTGCTTTGGGTTGATTTTTGTCATGACGCAGGGATTTTTCCAGATAGCCTTCGGCAATGAGGGGGTGCCCGGCATTGATTTCGCACAGACCAGCGTTGGTCAAGGAATTTTGCGGTTTGCTGTATAGTGGATCGGCGATGGCGATGTTGAATTGTTTCATTGCCGCATCGAAATGTTTCTGGCTGCACAAGAACCAGCCGTAATTATTGTGAATTTCAGGTTCGTTGGGCGCCAAGTTTAGCGCACGGTCAAAATTTCTCTGTGCCGGTCCGGTTTCATTGAGCGCCATGTAAATCAGTCCCAGAATACCATACGCTGAGGCATAATTTTCGTCGGAATCCAGCGCTTTGTGCGCTTCATCAAGAGCGATGGAATATTGTCCCCGCTCAAAATAGCCGGCGGCCAACTCGGTATGGATTTGTGCGCGTTCCAGTTGAATGTTGTTAGTATTGTTTGTGGGATCCTGTGAGGCGACGGCGGGCGCGGTGAGACTGGCGCAGCCAGTAAGTAACAGGCAGAACAGGGTTAGGGTGACAAATGTCAGGGTGGGCGATTTCATGCGACTTTCTCCAGTTTATGCATGGTGCGACGGGTTTTGTCCTGTACGCGACCTGCCAGTTGACCGCAGGCAGCGTCGATATCGTCACCACGGGTTTTACGGATAGTTGCCACTAGTCCAGCAGCGGTGAGCAGCGATTGAAAACGCTGTACCGTTTCTGCTGTTGAACGCCGATAGTCGCTGCCGGGAAATGGGTTGAATGGAATCAGGTTGAATTTGCAGGGAACGTCTCGCACCAACGCGATGAGTTCACGTGCGTGCGCTGGCTGATCATTGATGCCCGCCAGCATGATGTATTCGAAGGTGATGAAATCGCGCGGCGCGCGGTCGAGATAACGCTGGCAGGCGGCCATCAATTGCGCCAACGGGTATTTGCGGTTGATGGGAACCAGTTCGTTGCGCAGTGCATCATTAGGGGCATGTAGGGATACGGCGAGCGCAACCGGACAATCTTCGCGCAGTTGATCCATGGCAGGTACCAATCCGGAGGTGCTGACGGTGACTCGCCGGCGCGATAATCCCCACGCATGGTCATCCAGCATCAGACGCAGGGCAGGGATCAGGTTCTGGTAGTTGGCCAACGGTTCACCCATACCCATCATGACGACATTGGTTATCGGGCGTTCACCAGATGAATCGATGGTCAGCGTGTGATTTGCCCACCAGAGTTGGCCGATGATTTCAGCGACAGACAGGTTACGGTTGAAGCCTTGTTTTCCGGTGGAGCAAAAACTGCAGTCCAATGCACAACCAACCTGGGAAGATACGCACAGCGTGCCGCGGTTGGTTTCAGGAATGAAAACCGTTTCAACCCCATTTTTACTGCCAACATCCAGCAACCACTTGCGTGTGCCATCGCCGGCAAGCTGCTCGTTCAGCATACGGGGGGGTTCAACGACAGCGAGCCGGTTCAGCTTTTCGCGCAAGGACTTGGCCAGATCGCTCATGTCGTCAAAACGGGAAACACCGGCTTGATGAATCCAACGCGCAACCTGCCGGGCACGAAACGGTTTCTCACCTTGACTGGCAAACCAGTTGGTTAATCCATCCAGATCAAAATCGAGCAGGTTGGTCGCAGACATTTTAATCATGGAATACCCGTTTAATAATGAAACCCCCGTTGTTGCCGGTCAGCGAGGATAGACATTCAGCGCCGGAAAAAAATAGGCGATTTCGATAGCAGCGTTTTCTGCCGAATCCGAACCATGAACGGCATTGGCGTCGATGCTGTCGGCAAAATCAGCGCGAATGGTGCCGGGCGCTGCTTTTTTCGGGTCAGTGGCGCCCATCAGGTCGCGGTTGGTGAGAACGGCATTTTTACCGCGCAGTACCTGCACCATAACCGGGCCAGATACCATAAAATCAACCAGATCTTTGAAAAAAGGGCGTTCGCGGTGAACAGCGTAAAAGCCTTCTGCTTCGGCGCGAGAAAGGTGCATCATGCGTGCAGCGATGATACGTAGTCCGGCATCTTCAAAACGCTGGTAAATTTTGCCGATCAGATTTTTGGCGATGGCGTCTGGTTTGATGATGGACAGGGTGTGTTCTACAGTCATGATGCAAACTCCAATGATGATATGAAACCAGAATAATAATGTTAACTACGTATTGAAAAAAATTGCGTTTGCCAATTTGGTTTGCCAGTGTTGAAAAACTATTTAACACTTTCATTTACCATATGTAAATTCCGGTTCTCCATTTCTTTTCGCCTCATCTTGATCATACGCATGACGTTTTCTAACAGCCTGTCAGTACTCGTGCATTTTGCAAACCGCTGCGAAACAGATGTTGTAATATAGATTCAAGCGCAGGCGCTGTGACGATCCGTCAATGATAACTCATTAAAGTAACACGAAAAAGGGATAAAATAAACCAAAAAAATGATTTTTTGCCTGTTTTTAATCTGACTTTCGCATAAATAAATTTGCATAATGATAGTGCAGGATTTTTTTCGCAGGGAAACTTTGTTCCATCGGGTGTGCGGAGCATACAGATTGGGAGGTTTATCCCATTGCTTCACGTAATCTGACGGAACGTTCAGCACGCCAGTCGGATGGAAACGTTATCGTGTTGGCCGGAAACAGCAGGATGACCGTAGAGCCGAGTAAAAACCGTCCCATTTCTTCCCCTTGTTGCAATTCGATGGTGTCGTGGCAGATTCTTGACCAGGGTTGTTGGTTGTGTCCGGTATTGA
>JAJYGL010000010.1 GCA_021790625.1 Pseudomonadota bacterium
CGGACAAGATCGAATTCATTTCCTGGCGAGCCACAGACAATCCTGACAACAGCCGGTTTTTCTTGGAGCTCAAGCTCATCAACGAAGTGTTGGCGCGTTCACAATTGCTGCAACAACATCCGGATGCGTTTCTATGGAAAATCACCGGACGGTATCGCATCGCCAACATCGGCCGCATCGTGCGCAAAAAACCGGCCAAAGCCGCCGCCTTGTACGTCAACTCCCGTTCGCGACCACACCGTTTTGTGGATTTTTATCTGGCCGGGTTCACCGTCCGCGCCTACCATGAACTGATTGCAATCGACCTTCAGTTGCACAGCAGCAAACAGGACGATGGCGAACGCATCCTGTATCGGCGCCTGCATGACCACGGCCCGGCTCGTCAGGATATCGCTGTTCGTTTCAATGTCGTCCCCAGAATATATGGTATTCGCGGGTACGACGGACAAAGCTACGATAACTGGCGCCACACCACAAAATATTATGCTCGCGTTGTCGCCAACCTGTTGTTTCCGCACTGGTGGATATGATGCCTGCCCAACCCCGGATATTGATTGTCTGCGAGCACGCCTCCAACCGCTTCGGCGGTGAAGCCATGTTACCATTGAATTACTTTGTCCTGCTCTCGCAGCGTCTGCCACAGGTTCATTTGATTACCCATATCCGCACCCGCAACAGCATTGAAGCCATCCCCGACGTCAACACTGAACACATTCATTATATTCCCGATACCTGGTTGCACATCTGGCTCAATAAATTGAGTGGCTTCATCCCGGATCGCCTGGCGCTCGCCAGCACCGGCGCGCTGATGCACCTGATTACCCAGCTGTATCAATGGCGGATTGCCCGTCGCATCATCCGCCAATATGGCATCGACGTCATACATGAACCGGCGCCGGTCTCGCCACGGCAACCCTCGATGATGTTCGGATTGGGGGTGCCAGTCGTCATTGGTCCGATGAATGGCGGCATGGACTTTCCACCCGCGTTCCGGCATATGACCGGCCGCGTTGAAAAAACGCTCTACCGCGTCATGCGTGGCCTCACCGACCTGTACAATGTATGCCTGCCAGGCAAATTCTTTGCCGATATCCTGCTGGTGGCCAATGCGCGAACCCGGCAGGCGCTTCCCGCTCTGCACCGGGGAAAAATCATCGAACTGGTGGAAAATGGGGTCTTTGCCCATAAAATCATTCAACATCCCCGTCAATACCAACAGCAGGACCGCCCCGTTGCCCTGTACGTCGGCCGGTTGCAAGACTGGAAAGCCATCGACATTCTCATTGACGCCTTGCGCCAATGCCAGAACGGCCAGCTTCGCCTGCGCATCGTCGGTGACGGGCCGGAACGCACAAACCTGCAGCATCGCGCCGCCGACCTGACAGACCGCATCGAATTCACCGGCGCCATTCCACACGACCGCATCATGGACGAATACGATCGGGCAGATATGTTCCTGCTGCCCAGTATCCGCGAATGCGGCGGTGCCGTGGTACTGGAAGCCATGGCCCGTGGCCTGCCTGTGGCGGCGACCAATTGGGGGGGGCCGGCCGACTACATCACGGCAGAAACCGGCCTGTTGATCGACCCGCTATCCCGAGAACACCTGGTGACACAATTCGCCCTCGCCATGGACAATCTCGCCGCAAACCCTTCTCTGCGTAAACAATATGGCACCGCGGCCGTCGCACGTATCCGCCAGGAATTTACCTGGGAAGACAAAATCGACCGCATGCTCAACATCTACGCGCAGGCCATGACAACACATTTCTCCGAGGCTGACACATGACTGCACCCACCTTTCTCACCCGACATGGACGCCTGATCCTGTTTATTCTGACCGCCGGTTTACTCTGGCAGGTTTATCACCCGGCGATTGCGGAATGGACAGGGCGCGTCATGGACGAAGAACGGTACAGCCATGTGCCACTGGTCATCCTGGTAACATTCTACCTCATCTGGCAACGGCGCGAGGCCATCGCGCCCGGCAACCCCGGAGCATGGAACGGTGTTGCCCTCACCCTGCTGGCGAGCATCGGCCTGTTGATCGGTGAATTGAGCGCCATCTGGACCATCGTGCAATACAGCTTGGTGCTGGCGCTCGCCGGTCTGACATGGACGCTGATGGGTAACCAGATTCGCCGTATCGCGATGCCCATGCTGCTGTTCATATTCACGATTCCATTACCCTATATGATCGATGTCGGCCTGTCCGGAAAAATGCAGTTGCTGTCTTCCTGGCTGGGTGTGCAAATATTGCACTTGCTGCACATTGTGGTATATCTGGAAGGCAACGTCATCGATCTGGGCGAATTCAAATTGCAGGTTCTGGAAGCCTGTAGCGGCCTGAATTACCTGTTCCCGCTCATGGCCATCGGTCTGATTTTTGCGCTGGTTTACCAAGCGCCCTTTTTGCTGCGCACGCTGATTTTTTTATCGACCATTCCCATTACCATTCTGATGAACAGCTTTCGCATCGCCATGGTAGGTGTATTGGTCAATTTTTACGGCATTGACGCTGCACAAGGCTTCATGCACTATTTTGAGGGATGGCTCATATTCATGCTGTGCCTCATCACTCTGCTGGGCGAAGCAAAACTGTTCAACCTGCTGCGCCACATCCACACACCATTAGCCAATACCCTGTCATTCCGGCTCACCGGCAGCAACGGCATTCCTGCCGCACCATCACCTACCCATAAAACGCCCATCATCGCGGCATTATTCCTGATCATTCTGGCCAGCGCGGCCGCCATCACCCATTCACAACACCCGGAAGTCACCCCGACACGACAAACTTTCGACAGTTTTCCCATGACCATTGGTCGCTGGCACGGCGTCAGTTACTCGTTTCTCAACAACGAGAACAGTGTCCTGCACCTGACGGATTATCTGCAGGCCAATTATCAGCGCAACGACCAGAGTATCAATGTTTACATTGGATATGTCGCCTCGCAACACAGCGGTTTCGTTCCTCATTCGCCCAAAGCCTGCATCCCCGGTGGCGGATGGGAAATTCTCTCTGCCTCCAACCCCAGCATCAAACTCAGCAACGGGAAAACCATCCATGTGACACGCCTGTTAATCGATCGCGGATTGGACAAACAGGTCGTATACTACTGGTTTCACCAGCGAGGGCGTGACTTGGGCAATGAATATTCGATGAAACTCGCCCTGCTCGAAGACGCCATCCGCATCAACCGGACGGACGGCGCGATTGTACGGTTGACCATGCCAGTGACGCAGAACGTGGAAACAACCGACAAAAATCTGCGCCACTTTTTGCGCCAAATTTATCCGCTGTTGCCGCCTTACGTGCCAAATTAATAACCATCACATTAATGCTGATCACGTTAATGACAGTCACGCCGACAATATGCCACTCCAGCGCAACAGTCTGGCGAGATGCCCGTGCATGCCGATCATGCGCAACTGCCGCCCCTGCGCTGACAAGGCTTGTTCCAGCAGCAACAACAGCCCCAAAAACCCGGTAGAAAGATATCTCGTCTGAGCCAGATCCAGCGTCACATCGCCTTGACAGGTACTGCTCTCACGTAAAACCGCTCGAATTTCCGGTATCACCGGATCACATATTGCGCCGATCGCCACCAGCCGACAACCGTCTCCCTGTTGCTGCAGCAGCAGTTGGCCTTTGCTTGCGCCTTGGCAAGGTTGATGCATGCGCAACCACACCATGTGGGGCAAAATACAGTTCGACAACCATTGCACGAATTCCCAACCATCATGCGCATAACGGCGCCACAACGCCGGTTCTTCCCGAATGCGCCACAACCATTCCATACCGGCATGTTGCATCCAGACTGGCGCGCGGCGCACCGTCTGCGCCTCAAAATTCAGTACCGCGCCCAAATGGCTGATGATTGGCACCCGCAACTGCTCCCGGTTGCGCATGATCCATTCCTGCCCCTTTCTGGCGCCCAACGACACCACCAAAAAGTCCGCTCCGCTGGCATTGATGGCGGCTATCTGCTCTGGCGTGCTCATCGCCTCGACCGACACAAAACCTGGTGAAGAAAACCCCACGCAATACAGGCCGCCATGCTGCTGGTTCAATCGCTGCGCGGCCTGTTCGGCAATTCCGTCCGGGCCGCCAAAAAAGTATACTTTCATCGGCGCAGCGCTGACGTCGTGACGCAATGCCTCAAACAAGTCCGACCCTGCCACCCGCTCGACAATCGGAATTCCCAACATCTTTGCTACCCAAACCAGCGGCATGCCATCGGCTATCACCAGATTGCTGCACAACACCGATTCCCGAAACGCCGGATCGCGTTGCGCCAACATCAAAAAATTCAGGTTGGGTGTCGAAAAAAAACAACGTTGCTGATTTTTTACCGCCGCTCGAACCCGGTCCGCCGCCTGCTCCAACGTCACCGCATCAAAAGGCAACCCGGCCAGACAATGCACATCACGCTCAAAATCGTCCATCAGTGTTTATCCCGCTCCGTCCTGACCCACTGTTTCTGCCGTTTGAACAGGAATGCCACATACCGGGGCAACTTCCCCAACACATAAAATGGCACGTACAACAAATTCGACAATGATACCACCTCACGCCCCCATCCCATCCAGGCCAACAACACGCTGCCGCCAAACAACATGACGTCGAACAACGACAAATACCAGGGCCAAACCTGAGCAGCGGTGAAGAGCAAGCCTGTCGATAACAGCAAGCTGACGAACAAAAACACCGCCAGCAAAGCCAAGGGCGGCACAGCAATATCCAGTGCCATTGCCAACATATTGCGATTCATCTGCTGCAAACCACGCCGGAACAAACGCGGCGCCTGTGCCAGCATCAATCCCAAATGCCCGTGTTCCCAACGGGTACGCTGTGAAGACTGTGCACTAACCTGGGTCGGAAACAGACTGTCCACCTGTACCCGATCATCGAACAAGGGAGCGCTGCCCATTGCGGCCAGATCGATACCCAATTTCATGTCTTCCGCCAAATGTCCGTTGGCAAGGCTCACTTGCGCCAACACAGGCCAGGGAAACGCCATGCCCGTTCCCATCAAAGGACACGGCAAACCAAGACGGGCAAAACCCGTTGGACGCACCTGATTTTTCACCCGCCAGGCAAATTCGGCCAAACGCATTTTCAATCCGGATTTTGCTGGTGCACGCATCAAATACAACGCCTGCACCGGTCGCCCGGTTGCTATGGCACGCGCAACCAACTGACTGATTCCTTCCTTGCTGACAGTACAATCCGCGTCAACAATCACCAGCACATCTGGTGCCTGCTGTGCCAACACTTGCATGCCAAAATCCAGAGCAAACCCTTTACCACGCTGCAAAGTATTCTGCCGTTCGACCACTTCCGCGCCCGCCGCGCGAGCAACAGAAGCTGTCTCATCCGAACAGTTATCCGCCACCACCAATATCCTGTCCTGCGGTTGCAATTGCGGCAAAATGGTTGCCAGCGTTGCGCCAATGCCTGATGCTTCATTGTGTGCTGGCACCAGAATCGCCACACGCAAATCCTCTGGCCTTGTCAGCACCACACGTGGTCGAGGCAACCATGCCGCCAATACCTGCAAACACAGCACGAATACCGGCACCGACAGCAGCCCTGCCAGACCACCAACGATCCACGCCAGCGCCATCATTCCTGATACTCCTGAAACAATGCCAACAATTTGGCTGCTTCGCGCGCAATGGCATGCCGTTGCGTGACCCGCACGTATGCGGCCTCGCCCATGACCGCCATCTGGCTGTCCGGCAAGGTCAATGCCTCCTGCATCGCCGCCACCAATTCATCCACCGCACCGGCCGGCACCAGCCAGCCATTTTTACCCGCCACCACCAGCTCTGGAATGCCTGCCACAAAAGTGCTGATGACCGGACGGCGCAATGCCATCGCTTCCATGATCACCACTGGCAGGCCTTCGGCAAAACTGGGCAACACCAGCGCTCGGGCAGCCAGGAGCTCCTCCCGAACACGCTCGCTGCTCACCCATCCGGTAATGCTCACCCGATCGACCAAGCCGTACGCCTGAATCAATTGTTCAATGTCGGCACGCATTTCGCCATCACCAGCCAACACCAACTCGAATGGCACGCCTTGCATGCTCAATTTTCGCGCTGCTTCCAGCAACAACAATTGCCCTTTTTGCTCACACAGCCGACCAACGCACACCAGTCGTGGCACTTTAGAAATAGCCAGCGGTACGACATCATAAAACGCTGCTTCCAGCCCGCAACGCACCAGTCTGATTTTTGGCCATTGCGCATGTTCCACCCACCGATACAGCTGGCTGCGGCCATACGAACTGATGGCAACGACAAATCCCGCGCGTCGAATTTTTTCGGCTAGCCCCAACGCCTGTGGTTTATCGAATTCTTCCGGACCGTGCACAGTAAAACTATACACGGGTCCGCCCAATGCTCGCGCCAGCATCACCACCTCGGCCGGATTGGTGCCAAAGTGCGCGTGCACATGCGTGGCACCGAAATCCTGCATCCACCTGACCAGCTGGCAAGCCTCCAGCAGATAAATCACATGGTATGGCAATGCACGATCAGACCCGCTCGCCATGCTGATCGCCAGTCGCAGCGCCGCCAGAAATCGGACAGGATGCCGCAGCAACAATGATAGTGTGGACGACAACAAACCCTTCACCCCTTGTCGCAGCACATATCGGGTTTTTTCCCGCTCACGCGCATCTTCGCTATCCACAATCTCAGCATCCCAACCACGCAACGCCAATCGCTGAACCGTCACCCCCTGCGCTTCCAGCGCCAGAATTTCACGGCGGATGAAACTGTGGCTAACCTTGGGGTATTGATTGATGAAATAGGCCACACGCATGTTATGTCGTCGCTCTTTCGACCGGCAATACTCTGGCCGGAATACCTACTGCCGACGCGCCCGCCGGAACATCACTCAACACCACGGCATTGGCGCCGATGCGCGCATGGTTCCCTATTGTCACGCCACCCAGGATTCTGGCACCAGCGCCGATGTCCACATGCCCGCCAATACAGGGCGGACGGCCATCATCGCGCATGCCAATGGTGACTTGCTGAAAAATCAAGCAATTCGGACCAATGACCGCCCCTGGATGAATGACAATGCCATTCGGGTGAGGAATCAGCAGGCCGCCACCTAACTGGCAATCAAGCGGAATATCGGCGCCAGTTATCACCGTCCAGAACCGATGCCGCAACACGGCCATCCGTTTCAAAAACAGGCGGGAAAATGGGTTGGGTGATTGCGCATGCCGCTGATAAGCACGAATGCTGGCCAGCAATGAACGTCCCGGCACCCAGGCAAAACAGGATTTATGCTCGCGGCTCCAGTCAGGCATTTCTGCCGACACGCTCTGTTTGGTCGATTTCATCATTTATACTCAATCAACTGCCCGCGCTGCCGCAACAAGCGCCGATAATAAAATGTCAACGCACCGGTCAATTCCGCAAATTTTCCAATCACCATCAACCCGCCCATCCGCCATGGTTGCAGCAACCCGCGTTGCCGATTCCGCCAGCCGAGACGAACAGCCTGCGCGGGATAGAGCAACAAGCCTGACAGCATCCACCCACCGAACATCGCCGTCAGTACGCCAGTCAACACAGGGATCAACATTCCCCACACCCAGATGCGCCGTGTTTCTTGCACCCAATGCCGCTCCGGCGGCCCACCATGCAAAAACGTCCCCTCGGCAAAAGCATATCCTCCACGCGCAGTACGGCGCCACCAAGACGAAAAGCGTAAAATAGCCGCATCATGCCAGGTCATTTCGTTGTCCAGCCGCCAGATTTTTCCACCCGCCGCCCGCAAGCGTAAACACAGCTCCGGCTCTTCGCCAGCAATCAACTCGTCACGAAAACCGCCCACACCGGTAAATGCCGCTGCCCGCAGCATGACATCGCCACCACAGGCTTTGGCCTCTCCGACCGGCGTATCCCATTCTGCATCACACATCCGGTTGTACAAGCTATGTTCAGGAAAGCGCTCGCGACGACGACCACACACGGCCACAACCTCCATATGCTGCTGTAAAAACTGCCATGCAGTTTCCAGCCAGCTTGCACGCACCTCGCAATCGCCGTCCACGAACTGAATATATGTCGCCCCAGGCATGCGCTCCAGCAACCGCCGCGTACCGGCGTTGCGTGCCCGCGCCGCCGTAAACGGTTGCGCCATATCCAGTTCCACCACGTCTGCACCCAACGCACGAGCCTGTGCCACTGAATCATCATGCGAACCGGAATCCACATATACCACCTGCTCGCCATGTGACGCCACCGAAGTCAGGCAACGCAGCAAACGCTCGCCTTCATTCCGGCCGATAATCACAATGCCAAGACCTGACAAGGTCTGCATCATTACCTTGCCCATTCCAGGGTATCGGTACGCGTCACCGCTTTGAAATTAGCGCAAGTCAAAGTGACACCCAGCCAGCTTCCCAATTCGGCCAATTCCACATCAAACATCTGCTCCAGCTGTTGCCGATGCTCTGCATCCAGCTCCGGCCGCTGACGCATGGTCAGGCGCGATTTGACCCAGTCGCGCACGCCCTGCGGCACCAGATTCCGCCGCACCCGGGTAGCCAAGGGCGAATCAACAATCAAATCATATAATGGGAAACGGCGAATACGTTGCGCGGACACATTACTGGGCGCCAAATCTGTCTGCCACTGCGGCGTACCCGAATAACCGATAAACCGACACACCCGCTCTAGCTCACGCTGCGGCTCGGCAATCAACCGGTCGAAAAAAACCGGCAGTACCCTGTCTTGCCCGAAGGCGTCAAACCAGGGTTGCAATTGTTTTGCATATTGGCTGTATGCCACCAACTCCGGATGGCGCACTACTGCCTCAACAATAGACTCGTTGAAAATACCCATGCTCCACTGATGGATATAATGCGACACCAGCCTGTCCACCGGATGGCGCATGACATACACGAACCTGGCTTGTGGAACATGCTGGCAAATACGCGCCACGGCATGTGGGTGCGTCGGCAGTTTGGTGTAATGCGTACTGGCTTCGCCAAGCAAAGCCCCCGCCGGAGCTTGCGCAAACAGCCCGAGATACCAGTCCAGCCCGCGTCCAAACTGGTCATCGTCGCTAAAAAAATTGGGCTCTTTCGGTTCGCACATGAAAATACCCGGTTGCTGCACCAATTGTTCCTGCAAGGTAGTCGTGGCCGATTTCATCGCCCCGATAATCATGAAATCCGGTAATCGCTGCATGTTCATTCCCGTGTTTGTATTTTAGGTGCTG
>JAJYGL010000018.1:0-5733 GCA_021790625.1 Pseudomonadota bacterium
CCGAGTTCCAGCCATATCTCATAGCCTTGTTGCTGGTAGCCGACCAGCAGGTCGAGCACGGCGGTCGGGACGCAATCGGGACGTGTGCCGACGGAAATGCCAATGACGTCGGGTGCTGTCATGGCGCTGCGGTAGAGTTGGTCCAGATGTTGCACATCGGCATAGGTGTTGGTGTAGGCTTGAAAGTAGGCCAGATATTGTTGGGCGCGGGTACGCTTTGCGATGGCCTGCCTGCCGGAGGCGAGCTGTTCTGTGATGGATTTTTTTTGTCTGGCGTGTGGGCTGAACGAGACATTGTTGCAGAATGTGCAGCCGCCACGGCCTTTGCTGCCGTCGCGGTTCGGACAGGTCAGACCTGCATCCAGCGCGATTTTGTGCACGCGCTGGCCGTGGCGGCGTAGCATGTGTTGTCCAAAAGTGTGCACGTAATCAGCGAGGGTCATGAGGTGGTTAAAAATCAGGCAGGGCAGGATCGTGGTGAGGAGCGATGCCCACCCCTTCGACTTCTACCAGCCATTCGGGGCGGCATACCGGCCCTTGCACGATGAGGGTTGGTACATCAGGCAGGCGTTCTTGCAGGCGTTGGGTGATGTGTGGCGCATCAGCAGGGTCGCGCAGATACACGAGCAGGTATTGCATGTCGTCGAGATTGGCTCCGCCGGAACGTAACAGGGCGTCAACGTTGTCGAGCGCGACGTCGAGTTGTCGCAGTGCATCGCCCACGTGTATGACTTGTCCGTTGTTATCGATACTGGCGGTGCCGGACAGATACAAATGGTTGCGATCTGCCCAGGCGATGCGGGTGCCGCGTTCAAAGGTAACGTTGTAGTCGATGGTCGGGCAGAGCCGATCAAAGTCGTTTAGCCACGAGAGTTGTGTGGGGTTGAGATCAGGGATAGAGTAGGCATCCATCAGGATGGTGTCGAACTGGTGTGAACAGGTTCCCTCGATACCGGTGCTGGCAATGTAGTGGGTGTCGCGGGTAAGACCGTGGTCGGTAAAGAGTTGTGTCCGGGCGGTCACCATTTCCTGATAAAAAACATCGACATTTTTCAGGTATAACCAAGTGCGTACGCAATGGTCGCGCAGGTTGCTGCCTTCTTGCGCAAGCGCATCGACCAGTTTTTCAAAGACTGCGTTTGTTTGTTCGCTGGCAGGCTGTGCGTTGCTGGCTGCTGCGCACAGGCGAGTGCTCCACAGGTGGCGAATACCATTTTTTGTCAGGCGCAGGTGTCCGGTCGCTGTCAGTTGTTTGTCATAAGGTTGCAGAGAATCGATGTGATAGGCCAGTAAGGCGATTTTTGCGCCAGATAGCGGCGCTTGCTGAACGATAGACAGGGCAATCGGATCATCGGGGAGCGAATTGAGCGGGCTATGCAGAACTTGCTGGCTCTGGTTGCGCGCATCGCTGAGGAAAACTCGCCGAAAAACGGCGGTATGCGGCGCTAGATGCAGCGTGTGCAGGGCGTCGTGATAACGCGAGATTAACTGTTCGAGTTGGGCATCAAACGGTAAACCAGTTGGTGCCTGTACCGTCAAATGGTATTCCACGCTGCCATTAAGACCGGTAAAGCGGCTGACGCTGACGCCGTTCGGGAGTTGCTCTGGTTTGTGTTCGGCCATTGGCACGTGCGACGCGTGTGTCGAGTGGAAAGCGGAAATGATATTCATGTGCGGATAGGTTGATCAGGAAAAGCCAACTGGTTTTTGTCGCGCCAGTCGGGGTGGACATAATTGATTTCCAGCAGGCGCCGTACGCCGATGATGGGGCGCGGGTCGAAACCATGCCAAGTGTTGTCACCGGGTACGAAAATGACGCCGGAATTGAATTCTGCCGAGCTGCGGCCGACCCATTTTTTGTCCGCATCGTAAATGTCCGTTCCCCAATCGCGGGCATGAGGGCCGGTGCACAGATAAATGACCAGCGAAAACAGTTTTTCCGGTACGTCGTGATGCGGCTCCAGCCATGCGCCGTCGGTGTCCTGAATGTATTCCATGCGCAGAAAGCTGCCATCAAGCGGGATGTTGCAGGTAGCGGCAAACCGGCGTGCCACTTCGGGAGATTGCATGGCTTCTGCGAACACCTGGCAGGTGGGGAAGTCTTGTCTTAATGTTGGCGTAAAAAACGCGCGCTTGGGGTTGTTTTCACGATCACGTACGCCATGGTTATTACCATGATCCACGATTTGTGGTGGAGCAATGGGGAGCATCAGGACTGCGCTGGCCAGGCTGACAGGCAGCACGTCTTGCATCAACCAGTGCCGATAGGGCGAGTCATCGCAATGCGATTCACGCAAGGAGCGGTTGAAATGGGTAATGATTTCAACGACGGACGGCAACGGAGGAAAATTCATGGCAATCCTGTTTGGTTCAGTGCAAGCGCCTTGGTGCCCAATCGAGCGCGCGGCGTAGCAAAGGGATGGATTTGGCGATGGCGCTGATATTATGCCGCCAGTATTCTTTGCGGACATAACTTTCGGAATCGACATAACACAGTTGCAGACTCATGCGCTGGCCTTTTTGGGGCAGAAATCCATGCCAGGAATGGTCACAAACGCGAAACATCATCATCCGACCAAATTCTGGTGCAAACTCAAAGGCGTAATCTTCTCTGTCCGGGCTGCGCAAAATGCGCAGGCGGCCACGTTCGTAGGGCCACTCGCGGCTGAAACCCAGTAAAACGGTCACGATTTTGTGTTTTGAATCTGGATGGGCATAGCCTTCGTTGTAATGCCCGGTGGTGTTGCCCATCATGACGATGACCGGAGGTTTGTCTGACAGATCCATATCAAATTTCTTCTCAACCAATTGGCGAAAACGCAGACTGAGCAGTTCTTGCACGACAGCGCCAAATTTTTCGCCATAGCGCAAACTGGGCAGGCCATAGCTGCCGCGGTCGGGAATTTTCGGGGCGTCGGCAAGAATATCGTCTTTCAGCTCTGGTGCAATGGCATGTTCGGTGAAAGAAAAATCATAAGGGTCGTGACGAACCTCTGACGCCAGAATGGCGCGTTCATCCAGAATGGAAAGTGGTGAATCGTTCAAACGTATCATGTCGGCTACCTCTGCGGCTAAATGATATACCTTAAAATTTGAAGATGCTAATATACTTTGTATACCTTGAAAGTTTACTCCTGACGCGAACTATTATTCAAGCGGTTTTTATGGGTAACGCCAACCGGTCAGGCAAATGCCTGATGAACCCTGTGGGAATGGATCAGCGGTTCCTGGGTTTCGCTCGCAGCGTTTCTTTGCGGAGTTCCGCGGCGTTTTCTGGCGTTTCATCAAGGCAAATGATATGGCATTTAACCACTACATGTCCATATAAAAAAATATTTTTATCTATATATTGTGTTTTATGATTGTGAGGCGTATGGTTGTACCAAACTTACAATATTGCGAGGAAACCAACATGGTGAGTCAGATTGAACAATTGAGTAATACGCTTCCATTGCCCGTTGCGGTAATAAAGCGTGATGGTCGTCGGGAGATGTTCAATGCAGACAATATCCATCTTGCCATTCAGCGTGCGGGTGTGGCGACGGGTGAATTTGGTGATGATGAGGCGCGCCAGCTGACGGAAGCGGTTAGCAAGGTGTTGATTCATAAATACCGTGCGATGGCGCCGCAAGTGGAACAGGTACAGGATGTCGTAGAGCAGGTATTGATTTCGGCCAACTTTTTTGTGACGGCGCGGGCGTACATTGTCTACCGTGAGCAACATGCCCGATTGCGTCGGGACCAGAAAACGCTGGTTGAAGTGTCTGGCGCCATCAACGAATACCTAGCGCAGCAGGATTGGCGGGTGAATGCGAATGCCAATCAAGGCTATAGTCTTGGCGGCCTGATTCTGAATGTGTCCGGTAAAATGGTGGCAAATTACTGGCTGAATCATGTGTATCCGCCAGAAATGGGGGAGGCGCATCGTGAAGCCGATATTCACATTCATGATCTGGACATGCTGGCCGGATATTGCGCCGGCTGGTCTTTGCGCACGCTGTTGCATGAGGGTTTGAACGGCGTGCCGGACAAGGTCGAGGCGCAACCGCCGCGCCATCTGTCGAGCGCCGTCGGACAAATGGTGAATTTTCTGGGTACCTTGCAGAACGAGTGGGCAGGCGCACAGGCGTTCAGTTCGGTGGATACATATCTGGCGCCATTCGTCCGCAAAGACGGACTTGCTTATGCTGAAATCAGGCAATGTATTCAGGAGCTGATTTATAACCTGAACGTGCCATCGCGGTGGGGAACACAGACTCCTTTTACGAATTTTACATTTGACTGGGTTTGCCCTGATGACCTGAAAACGCAGATTCCGCTTATCGGTGGTGAGGAAATGCCATTTTGCTATGGCGACCTGCAGGCAGAAATGGACTTGATCAATCAGGCATATATCGAAGTGATGACTGCCGGTGACGCCAAGGGGAGGGTGTTTACGTTTCCGATTCCGACTTATAACATCACGCCGGATTTTCCGTGGGAAAGTGCCAATGCCGAACGGCTGTTTGCCATGACAGCAAAATATGGTTTGCCCTATTTTCAGAATTTCATCAATTCGGAACTCAAGCCGAATATGGTGCGTTCGATGTGTTGCCGCCTGCAACTGGATTTACGTGAACTGCTCAAGCGCGGTAACGGGCTGTTTGGCAGCGCCGAGCAGACCGGGTCGGTCGGGGTCGTGACGATTAACTGCGCCCGGTTGGGTCATGTGTATCAGGCAGATGAGGAGGCTTTGTATGCCCGCCTGGACAGCTTGCTGGAAATGGGTAAAAACAGTCTGGAAATCAAGCGCAAAGTGATTCAGCAATACATGGATAATGGTTTGTTTCCATATACGAAGCGTTATCTTGGCACATTGCGCAATCATTTTTCCACGTTGGGGGTCAACGGCATCAATGAGATGATCCGTAATTTCACAGCGGATGAGCACGACATTACCAGTCCATGGGGACACGCATTTGCGCTGCGGTTTCTTGATCATGTGCGTACGCGTATGTTGGCGTTTCAGGAAGAAACGGGGCATATGTACAATCTGGAAGCCACGCCAGCAGAAGGGACAACCTATCGTTTTGCACGGGAAGACCGCAAACGGTATCCTACCATTTTGCAGGCGGGAACGGAGGACATGCCGTATTACACCAATTCATCGCAATTGCCGGTTGGATTTACCGACGACCCGTTCGAGGCGCTGGAACGGCAGGAGCCTTTACAGAAAAAATATACGGGCGGCACG
Organism: Pseudomonadota bacterium; assembly: GCA_021790625.1. Taxonomy (GTDB): domain Bacteria; phylum Pseudomonadota; class Gammaproteobacteria; order Burkholderiales; family Sulfuriferulaceae; genus Sulfuriferula. The sequence goes on from JAJYGL010000018.1 coordinate 5,234, forward strand.
GTGTTGCACTTGTACATGGCCGAACGCCTGTCGGATGCCAATGCCTGCAAAACACTGGTGCGGCGGGCGTTGGAACGGTTTGGATTGCCGTATCTGACCGTGACGCCAACCTTTTCGATTTGTCCGAAACACGGGTATCTTGCTGGCGAACATGAATTTTGCCCGCGTTGCGATGAAGAAAAGTTGGCAGCCAGACGGCAGGTTGCGTGATGTTTATGTCTTGATAAACTGGAGAAGAATCATGGACGCCGTATCAAATCAGAATGAAGTTTCGATGCGCAGTTTGGCTGATACATTGCCAGACAGCGAACGTCAGCGTTGCGAAGTGTGGACGCGGGTGATGGGTTACCATCGTCCGGTAGCATCGTTCAATATCGGTAAAAAAGGCGAACATTACGAGCGCCGGTTTTTTCAGGAATGTCCGACAGGGAAACGACATGACGCTCAGCCATGAATCTGCTGCAGATAGGCGGACTGGCGCCGTGGTCGAGCATCGATTA
>JAJYGL010000018.1:6417-9145 GCA_021790625.1 Pseudomonadota bacterium
CAACAGGCGGGAAATTTTGCGCTTAAAAGCGGTCTGGCGAGCATGCTCAAGGGCGGAGTCATCATGGATGTCGTCAACCCCGAACAGGCTCGCATTGCGGAAGAAGCGGGAGCGTGTGCCGTGATGGCACTGGAACGCGTACCAGCGGACATTCGTGTGGCCGGTGGTGTCGCGCGCATGTCTGACCCGGAAATGATTCTGGACATCATGGCAGCGGTCAGCATCCCGGTGATGGCGAAGTGCCGGATCGGACATTTTGTCGAGGCGCAGATTTTGCAAAGTATCGGCGTTGATTTTATTGATGAATCTGAAGTATTGACGCCGGCTGACGAAACCTTCCATATTGATAAGCACCCTTTTGTCATTCCATTCGTGTGCGGTTGCCGCGATCTGGGCGAGGCGTTGCGGCGCATCGGTGAGGGAGCGGCCATGATGCGTACCAAGGGCGAAGCAGGGACAGGTGATGTGAGTGAGGCTGTGCGTCATGCGCGCGCCGTTTTGGGCGCCATTCGCCAACTGCAAACCATGCCGGTAGAAACCTTGATGACAGAAGCAAAAATATTGGGCGCACCCTATGAATTGCTGCGGATGACGCGTGAGATGGGACGCTTGCCGGTCGTCAACTTTGCCGCTGGAGGCATTGCCACGCCGGCAGATGCCGCATTGTTGATGCAGTTGGGTGTCGATGGTGTGTTTGTAGGGTCTGGTATTTTCAAGAGCCAGGATGCGCCACGGCGTGCGGCAGCGATTGTCCGTGCCGTGACGCATTACCAGGATGCCGGCATTCTGGCCGAGGTCAGCCGCAATCTCGGCGAACCCATGTTTGGACAAAGTGTGCGCCAGATGGCGGATCACGAGCGTCTGGCCGTACGGGGAGCATGATGCAAGTAGGAGTTCTGGCCTTGCAGGGTGGCTTTGCTGAACATATCAGGCTGTTGCAGCAGCTTGGCGTGCAGACGCGCCTGGTGCGGCTGCCATCGGATCTGGATCATCTAAGCGGTCTGATCATCCCGGGCGGCGAGTCGACGGTCATGGGTAAACTGGCGCTTGCCTCCGGCTTGATGGAGCCATTGCGCGTCTTTGCCCATCAGCATGCTGTCTGGGGAAGTTGTGCAGGTGCCATATTCATGGCGCGTAACGTTGACCATGCCCAGCCTGTGTTGGGTTTGATGGATATTGCTGTCGAACGCAATGCGTTTGGACGTCAGGCCGCCTCTTTCCAGCAAGCGCTGGATATTTCACGCCTTGCGCCACGAGTGGATACGACATTGGCATTTCCCGGCATATTCATCCGTGCGCCAAAAATCCAGCCTTTGGCACAGAGTGTGAAGGTGCTGGCGGAACTGCCTGATGGCAGTGTCGTGGCGGTACGGCAGGGAAAATGGCTGGCGACTGCATTCCATCCGGAATTGACGGATGACGCTCGTTGGCATGACTACTTTCTGGCAGATTGCCGGAATTAACCCGAATTCAATCCGGATTGACCCCGATCTTTGCTTCAATCCGCTCAAATTCATCCGCGTCAAATTTTGTTTATCCTCTATTTCTCTTGCTGATTTGACCCGCAACGCGGCTCACGGGGAAATTAATCAGCGGTTCATAATGACATCTTTCGGTATAATCAACGCTTCTTGGTGAAGCGGGGAAGTCGTCATGCAGGAAATTCTGGTGTTGTATTACAGTCGACATGGGGCAACCCGTGCGCTGGCGCAGGTGATTGCCCATGGTATTGAATCGGTGCCGGGCGCTGCGGCACGGGTGAGGACGGTGCCTGGCGTCGTGACGGAAACGACAGTGGCGGCACCGGCGGTACCGGATGAGGGCGCGCCGTATGTGAGCCACGACGATTTGCATGAATGCGTTGGTCTGGCGCTGGGCAGTCCCACCCGTTTTGGCAATATGGCGGCGGCGATGAAGTATTTCTGGGATGGCACGTCGGGTGAGTGGATGAAGGGCACGCTTGCCGGCAAGCCGGCGGCGGTATTCACATCGACGGCAAGTCTGCATGGCGGGCAGGAAGCGACATTGCTGTCAATGATGTTGCCGTTATTGCATCACGGCATGGTGCTGGTCGGCATCCCATTTACCGAGGCGGCATTGATGGCAACTCGTACTGGCGGAACACCTTATGGGGCAAGTCACTTTGCCGGGCAGGAAGCACAACCGGTCATTAGTGAGGACGAGCGTCAATTGGCATTTGCGTTGGGCAAACGTCTGGCTTCTGTGGCGCTGAAATTGTGCGCCTGAGTCGGTTTTTGAAGCAGAATAATGGAGTAAGGCTCCAGATGGTCGGGAATTGCGTATGAAAACCTGGTTACAAAATATTTGCATTGTCAGCCTGATCGCGCTGATTATCCTGACTTTGGCCTGGGAAGGTTGGCTCGCACCACTCAAACCAGGTGGTTCTGCGATGATCTTGAAAGCTGTGCCTTTGTTATTTCCTCTGTTTGGGGTATTACACGGCCGGCGTTATAGTTATCAATGGTCATCGTTGATGATTCTGTTGTATTTTGCCGAGGGCGTGGTGCGGGCATGGTCGGACCATGGCTTGTCTCGCTGGCTGGCAGGCGGGGAAATCGTACTGACGTCGGTGTATTTTGTGGCGGCGATTTTTTATGCGCGACTGTCAGCGCGCACAATTTGAAGATGGTTAGATAATATGCTGGATATGCAACTGATTCGTAATGATTTGGATACGGTGGCGCAACGATTGGCGACACGAGGTTTT
>JAJYGL010000227.1:0-6823 GCA_021790625.1 Pseudomonadota bacterium
ACGAACATGACAGATTCTTTGCGTAAATGATTCATTTTGCTTATACTGTCAACAGTTTTTGCAGTTGTGAACGACGCTTTCATGAATGACACATTTAAATGTGATGGATGGGTTGCTTTGTATTGTAGAAGCGGAAGAATATCCCGGTTAATGTCGCTCACCGGAACGTGCACCAGAAGCTATGCGGACATTATACACTCCCAATATGCCTGGTGGCGAAAGTTGAGGTTTGTTCGCGGTTTTGCGAACGACTTGGCAAGCAGCGTCTGTTATTGTAAGCGAGCGCGCGAAAACGCCACGAAATACCACGAAGCACTATATAAGCATCTTGAATCGCTTTACGCTGACCGGTTCGTGTTGACCGGACACGTGATCGGATCACGGTAGTTTGTGCGCCTTGAAGCGCCTGTGAATGGAGTGCATCGATAAGACCGCCAAGGATTGCGGTCGACGGATTATCGCCGATGGGTTACCGTCGACGAGGTTGTGTGCTGAAGTGAGACAGGACGGCATCGCCTGATGATGGCTGACCTGACCCGTTTGTGCGCCCTTAATGTCGAATGGTGGTTATCGTGCCCGTCATGGCATCGGCCCATTCCGGTGCAGTGGTTTAAACCTGTGCCAGACGCGCGCAGGAGAAAAAATGAAACGAATGTTATTTAACGCAACACAGGCTGAAGAGTTGCGTGTTGCGATTGTGGATGGTCAGAAACTGATTGATCTGGATATCGAATCGGCGAGCAAGGAGCAAAGAAAAAGCAATATATACAAGGGAATAGTCACTCGTATCGAACCTGGACTGGAAGCGGCATTCATTGATTATGGCAATGAACGGCATGGTTTTTTGCCGTTCAAGGAAGTGTCGCGTAGTTGTTTTGTGGAAGGCGCCGGGGAATCCGGTCGTCCACGCATTCAGGACGCGTTGCGCGAAGGTCAGGAAATTGTCGTTCAGGTGGAAAAAGATGAGCGCGGCAACAAGGGGGCAGCGCTCACGACCTACGTCAGCCTGGCCGGACGTTATTTGGTGTTGATGCCTAATAATCCACGAGGTGGTGGCGTTTCCCGGCGCATCGAAGGTGAAGATCGCAATGAATTGCGCGATATCATGGGGCAGCTCGATATTCCGGCTGGCATGAGTGTGATTGTGCGTACTGCCGGTATTGGGCGCGGCGTAGAAGAATTGCAGTGGGACTTGAATTATCTGTTGCAGTTATGGACTGCCATCGATACTGCTGCCAGCAGTCAGAAAGGCGCTTTTCTGATTTATCAGGAAAGCAGTCTGGTCATTCGAGCGATTCGTGATTACTTTCAGCCGGATATCGGTGAAATCCTGATTGATACGGAAGCGGTGTATGAACAGGCGCGCCAGTTCATGAGCCACGTGATGCCGGGCAACGTTAACAAGGTCAAACCGTACCGTGATGATGTGCCGCTGTTTTCCCGTTTTCAGATTGAGCATCAGATTGAGACCGCTTATTCCCGCGAGGTGAACCTGCCTTCCGGTGGTGCCATTGTGATTGATCACACCGAGGCACTGGTATCTGTTGATGTGAATTCGGCCCGGTCTACGCGAGGTGCGGATATCGAGCAGACAGCACTCAACACCAATCTGGAGGCTGCAGAAGAAGTCGCGCGACAATTGCGTCTGCGCGACCTGGGCGGGTTGGTGGTCATCGACTTTATCGATATGGAAAACCAGCGTAATCAGCGTGATGTGGAAAATCGTCTGCGCGATGCATTGCATTACGACCGCGCCCGCGTGCAGACAGGAAAAATTTCCAAATTCGGTTTGATGGAGTTGTCGCGCCAGCGCTTGCAACCTTCGTTGGGCGAATCCAGTCACCAACCTTGCCCGCGTTGTAGTGGAACGGGTTTTATTCGTGGCATTGAATCGACGGCACTGCATATCCTGCGCATCATTCAGGAACAGGCCATGAAGGAAAATACCGGCGCCATCCATGTACAGATTCCGGTAGATGTGGCGACTTTCCTGCTCAATGAAAAGCGGGCGGATATCGTTGCTGTCGAGTCGCGCCTGAAGGTGAGTATCGTGTTGATACCAAATATTCATTTGGTGACGCCACATTATAAAATCACCCGTCTGCGCCATGACGAACTCAATGCCCTCGACCAGAGCCTGCCGAGTTATCAGTTAGGCGAAACGGTGGAAGAAGTCCAGGCGGCAGTAGAACCGCGCAAAGAAGTTCGCGCTGTACAGCAAACACCGGTCGTGCAAGGAATTACGCCGATCAACCCAGCGCCTGTCATGCCGGAGCGCGTTCTGGTGCGTGACAATACGAGTCCGGCGACATCGTTGCATGATGCCGCAAAACCCGGTCTGATTCACCGGATTTTTGGCTGGTTACAGCGTCTGGGTGAAGAAAAAACCGAAGAAAAAAATGTGGAAAAAACTGGCGGCGTATCAACGGATGCTGGGGCTGCCCCGGCGGGCAAGCCTTTTGTCGAGACATCTTCCGGGTATGCGACACGGGAATCCGTTCGATCTCCAGCGCCGAGTGAGCGACGCCCGGCGCAGGAGTCGCGCGGCAAGCGGCAGGAAGGTGGCCGTGCTGATGGGCGTGCTGAACGAACGCCTCGCCCTCCTCGCCAACCGAGACCAGATCAGACACCGATAGTGGAGTCTACGGAATCCGCTGCTGTTGTTGTGGGAGCGGGTGGAGAGAAACCTCGTCCGGAAACCCGGAAACCACGGCCACCCCGCCAACCAAGGCCAGCACCAACAGTCCAGGATGCTGGTGCTGTTGTAAATGGTGGTGTTGTGAATGGCGGCGCTGTGAATGGCGGCGCTGTCGCGAATAATTTGGCTGCAAATGGCGTTGCTGACATGCCAGAAGCGGGTATGCCGGGTGGCGCTGCGGGTGGGGCAACAGAACCGCGACCACGCCGGGGTCGGCGTGGTCGCCGTGATCGGCGCCCGGATCAGACGCAAGTGGGCGCGTCAATGGAACAACCGGCAGAACAATCGACGGAACAACCGGCAGGAAATGGTCAAACAGAGTTGCTTGTTGAACAATCACAACAGAGTGAGGCGCTTGCGCCCATTGTCGTTGCGATGCCTGCCGAGGCTACTTTAACTGCCGAGGCTGCTTTAACTGCTGAGGTTGCTCCGGTTGCTGAAACAGTCGTGTCGGAAGTCGTCGCGACGGAGGTGGCAGAAAACGGATTGACAGAGGCTGTTCCTGCGCCGGCAGCTTCGCCGTTGGCAGTCACGCAGGAGGTGGATGCGCAGCAAGAGGAGACGCAGAAGGTGGTTGTTGCGCCATCACCGGAAAAACCTGCGCCAAATCTGGAAAAACTATTGGCGGATTTGTTGGCGCCGTCCACCGAAGCGGGTGAGTTGCAAATGGTGGAGACGGTCGTTACGACACAAGCCGTTGTGGAATCCATACCAGAGGTGGTGACACCGCGTCCGCCGCGTCGCCGTGCGGTATTGCCCAAAGCGGATGAAACTGCCGAGCCGCTGGTGCAGATCGAGACGCAGCCCGATGCATTATCCAGTGCGTCGTCCGTCGAGGTATCACCGACACATTGAGAATGGCAACGCTTCATGGGGTCCGGTCAGGGATGAGATGTACAGTATCGCTGATCGGACGTCTGCTGGTCCTGGAAGTGACAGAAGAAATGGCTCAGTTTGCTTGAACAACCCTTCAGCGGTTCCTTATATTTATTGCCTGTTTTTATTGTCTCATTACTTGCAATAACGCCTGTTCCATTTGTGTGTTGATGGCATCGATATGGCGCGTGTCGAATATGTCTGTTCTGTTTGCCAGATCTGTAACGGTCTGTGCCATGGCACGATGATAATTTTCATGCAGAATATGCAACGGATGCCCATCATGAAACTGTAAGCGCTTGAGGTCATTATGGATAGGGCAACGGTGTGTATCGCGCAAATGTTCAGCCGTTAACAAGCGGGGATTTTGCAGTAGCACAGCCCGCAACAGATGATGGAAGTGCGTTTGTTTGGCGTATAGCCCAAACAGAGTGATGGGATGCTGGCGATGTTTGATGTTTGGTGCTCGCATCAGAAATTCACGCAATTGTGCCAAAGCCATCGGGCGTGCAATGGCATAACCTTGTAGCAGACTCACGCCCAGTACGCTGACCGCATCGAGAATTCGCTCGGTTTCTACGCCTTCGACCACCAGATCCATTTTCTTGTTGATCGCCAAATCGAGTACGGATTCAATGAAGTGAATGTCTTGAGGATTTTGTTCCAGAAAGCGGACGAAGTCCTGATCGAGCTTGATTTTGTCGATAGGCATTTCCTTGATGCGCAGCAGTGAGGAATACGCGCTACCAACATCGTCGAGTACCAGTTGAATACCCAGTGCTTTGAGTTCGACTAGGCGGGACAGACCGATTTGTCGTTCTTTGAATTCGCCCGTTTCCAGGATTTCCACGCAAATGCGTTCAGGTGCAATGTGGAATTGTTCAATCAGGCCACGAATGCACGGGCTGCAATTTTCTGACACGGCACGAGGGTCGATGTTGATGGATACCCACAGTTGCCAGCCCATGCTGTCCAGTTCACTCAGATCGTGCAGCGCCTGATGCATGACCTGTTTGCTGAGTTCGAACAGGTCACTGGTCTGCAATTGCGGCAGAAATTCTCCTGGCATCCACAATTTGTCTGTGCTGTCTTGCAGACGTGCCAGCGCTTCGATGCCAACGATTTTACGTTGCCGGTTGTCGAGAATGGGCTGATAGTGCACGACTAGCGCACCTTGTTGCAACAATTGCTGAAAGGGGTTATGGCGATGCGGGACGGCTTCGTTGTAGAATGCCCATGCCTGAATGCGGTCGGTCTTATGGGTTTTGTTGGTATACAGAGCCTGATCGGCATGACGGAGCAAAATACCCGGTGAGCTGTTTTCGGCGCTGTCGTGAACACGGATGCCCATGCTGACGCCGATTTGTATCGGGGTGCCATTGGGTAGCAAAATCGGTTCGCGGATAGCCTGATCCAGTTTTTCCATCAAGGTCGTCGTGGCCTCACGGTTTTGTCCATCGTCGATTAGCATGACAAACTCATCGCCGCCCAGCCTGGCAACGAAGTCGGTCTGACGAATGTTGGCGAGCAGGCGTTGGCTGACGGTTCTCAGGACATGGTCGCCGGCTTCATGGCCGAATTTGTCGTTGATGAGCTTGAAACCATCCAGATCAAGAATGACGATGCTCAGCATGCGATGCTGTCGTTTGGTGCGCTGTAACGCTCTGTCGAAGGCTTCGTCAAAGGCCCGGCGGTTGGCGAGATTTGTTAACGGGTCGAGCAGGGCTTGTCGGGATAACCGGCTGTTGAGTCGATGGCGCTGGGTGACGTCAATCAGCGTCCAGAGAATCCGGCTGTCGCCATTGCCTTGCGTGTCTGGTGTTGGCAGTTTTTCACCCGACATATCGACATAAATCAGGCGGCCATCGATGCGGCGAAACGGCATTTCGCGCAATGCTCCGTGGCCTTGGAGTAAAATGCGCTCGACCAGACGATGGCCTTGCTCCTGCGCTTTCGGGTTGGCATAAAACTCAATGGCACGGCGTTTCGTCAAGTCTTCTGCCGCGCGTGCGCCATACATGGTTATCAAGTGTTCGTTGACCCATTCAATGACGTCGCCCGGATAACGGACGATGCTGACACCGGTACTCAGGCTGTTCAGCAGATTTTTGTCGGGTTCGATGGGCATGGTTACTCTCCTGCCAACGCTTCCCATTGTTCCAGGGCTTGCTCGAGCGCCGATTCGGTTTCGGCAAGCGCAGTTTGCAGGGAGATGAGTTTGGGATTGTTCGTCTGGTATAGATCGGGATTGCTCAATTCCTGGTTCAGTTCGGCTTGATGTTTTTCCAGTGCGGCGATATGCGCCATGAGTTGTTCCAGCGAAGCAATCAGTTTGCGTGTGGTACGTGTGCCGGGATTGGCTGGTGGGCGAGAGGATGGCTGGACAGGAACGGGTCTGGGCGCTGGCAGGTTGTTGCCCGTTGTTGGTCGTTGCTGTAGCCAGTCGGCATAGCCGCCGACATATTCCTGCAGGTGCCCATCACCTTCAAAGGCGATGACCTGGGTAACGATGTTGTCCAGAAAGGTGCGGTCGTGGGAGACCAACAGCACCGTGCCGGCATAGTCCTGCAACAGGGTTTCCAGCAATTCGAGGGTGTCGATATCCAGATCGTTGGTCGGTTCGTCCAGTATCAGCATATTGGCCGGGCGGGTGAACAGGCGTGCGAGCAACAACCGGTTGCGTTCGCCGCCGGACAAGGACTTGACCGGAGAGCGGGCGCGGGCGGGAGCAAACAGGAAGTCTTCCAGATAACTGATGACATGTTTACGGACCCCGCCGATTTCCACGTAATCGCCACCTTGGCTGATGACGTCGGCGACGGTCGCTTCTTCGTCAAGTTGGTCGCGGAACTGGTCGAAATACGCGACGTTGAGTTGTGTACCAAGCCTGATGTGGCCACTATCGGGCGCGATTTCGCCCAGTATCAGTTTGATGAGCGTGCTTTTCCCTGCCCCATTGGGGCCGATGAGCCCGATGCGGTCGTTGCGCTGAATCGTGGCGCTAAAGTCATCGATAATCAATTTGTCGCCAAAATTCTTGCTGACATGAGACAACTCGGCCACCAGTTTTCCTGACCGTTGCCCGCTATCAACATTCATTTGAACCTGTCCTTGATGTTGGCGACGTTCACTACGCTGGATGCGCAGTTGTTCCAGTCGCCGCACGCGACCCTCATTGCGGGTGCGGCGTGCTTCAATACCTTTGCGTATCCAGACTTCTTCCTGGGCGAGAAATTTATCAAATTTGGC
>JAJYGL010000227.1:7421-8990 GCA_021790625.1 Pseudomonadota bacterium
TTGCCATCGTCAGCCGATAAAGAGCCTGCCAGCAGTTTGAGCAAACTGGATTTCCCGGTGCCATTGCGGCCGATGAGTCCGATTTTGCTGCCGGGTTCGATGACCCAATCCACGCCATCGAGCAGACTGACGTGACCAAAGGCCAGATGTATATTGTCCAGCGTCAGGATGGGCATGTTGCGAGCTCCGTGATGGCCAGATTGGCCAGTGCATCAGCACGTTCATTGCCGGGATGCCCAGCATGACCTTTTACCCAATGCCAGGCAATCTGGTGCTGGGCGCTCAATGCATCCAGCCGTTGCCACAAATCGACGTTTTTGACTGGTGCATTGCTGCTGCTGCGCCAGTTCTTGCGTTTCCAGCCCGGCAACCATTCGCTGATTCCTTTGAGCACATATTGTGAATCCGCGTACAGTTCGACCTGACAGGGTTTGGTCAGACTGTTCAGCGCCATGATGGCTGCCGTCAGTTCCATGCGGTTGTTGGTGGTGTGTGCTTCGGCACCGTATAGTTCTTTGCGGTGTTCGCCGCTTATCAGCACGGCTCCCCAACCGCCGACACCCGGATTGCCTTTGCAGGCGCCATCGGTGTAAATGGTTACAATCGTTGATTTTTCAGTAATTTTCATAATATCTTTTTGGCGAGATGGTTTTCTGGCGCGGTGTTTTCTGCCTGGAGCGCGCGCGGGGTAGGGCGCAACGCAGGACGGACGGCAACTGGCGCCTGCAACCAGCGTGGTGTAATCAGGTGCATGCCGTGAACACGTTTGATGGCATGCAGGAAATAGACCCCTCCCAGAAAAGCACGCCGACCACCCAATTTTTCCATCGCTTCAAACCAGGGTACCCAACGGCGGTGTGCGAGCGGCGGAACATAACAGCACTGCCGCTGTTCAGCCGTTTCGCAAGCCAGCAGCGATAACCAGTCGCGCAGGCGAAATGGCGTGACAAAATCGGCCTGCCAGAGAAATTTTCCGCGCCGTTGTTTGTGCCAGTGATATAGTCCCCATAGACTCCAGGGGTTAAACCCGCTCAACATCAAATGTCCTTCTGCAATCAGAACCCGTTCTGCTTCCCGTAGTATTTGGTGTGGAGCGACCGAAAATTCAAGGGTGTGCGGCAAGACCAGCAAATCGAGAGACTGGCTGGCAAACGGTAAGTTTAACGGATCACCCTGTATATCACCAAATGGTGATATATCCAAACAGACTTGATGCCTGACACGACAGTTGCGCATGACCTGCCATTGTGGCAAGCCAATCTGAACCGCATTGAAACCGAAGACGTCAGCAATGGTTTCATCAAACCATGCCTGTTCGCGCCGACGCAAATAATCTCCCTCACTGCTCATCAGCCAATTGGTAAAGGATGGGTAAACAGGCGTCATGGCTGTGTTAAGGATATTATTCAGATGGCAACCTGATAATGCTATCATGCTGCCATGAACATATTATGGAAAATTTGCCCGCTTAAGGCGTTTCGGGATAATTATATCTGGGTCATCCATGGACAGCGCCACGCTGTGGTGGTTGACCCAGGGGATGCCGGTGTTGTGCAGGCGTTTTTGCGT
>JAJYGL010000133.1:0-5089 GCA_021790625.1 Pseudomonadota bacterium
CCACCAAGGTATGACAGCGTCAACAGAGCGCCACGACTATCCTGCATCAATGGCAAACCTGCCTTGGCCAGTGCCGCAAAGCTGTATGAACTGATATCATGCGCGATACGAAAATATTCCCGATTGACCGTTTCCAGATAATCACCTGCCAGCGCCTGTCGCGGCACGAAAGCCACAGCATGCACGATACCATCCAGGCTCTTCCACTCTTTAGCCAAAGACGCAAACAATTGTTCGATTTCTTCATCGCTTGCCACATCGCAAGGGAAGACCAACTGGCAATCAAATTCTGCCGCGAGTTCGCGTACACGATCAGCTATCTTTTCGCCCTGATAACTGAACGCCAGCACTGCCCCTTCACGATGACACGCCTTGGCGATACCATAGGCAATGGAGCGCTCACTAATCATGCCGGTAATCAATATTTTTTTATCGTGTAAAAATCCCATCATGCCATCCCAAATAAACAACAATCCGCCATTATACCGATTGTCGCTCATCTGGGTTACACTTGCGTCATGTTACGCCTGTTTTTCCTTGTCCTGATATTGTTACTCACCGGCTGTCATCAGCCGGTGTGGAATGACCCCTACCCGGCTGCCGAATCCGGCAGCAACACATTATATCTGGCATTTCAGGAACGCCCGAAACATCTCGACCCGGCGATCGCTTATAGTACCGATGCCTATGAAATCATAGGACAGATTGTCGAACCGCCGTTGCAATACGATTACCTGAAACGCCCGTATACACTAATACCGCTCACCTTGCGCGACATGCCGGATATCCAGTATCTCGATGCCACAGGAAAACCGTTGACCAACGATGCGCCCGCTGCCGCCATCGCGCAAAGCATTTATACCCTGCATCTGACACCGGGGATCTTTTACCAGCCGCATCCTGCCTTTGCACGCAATCGCCTCGGCCAATATACCTATTGGCCGCTCACCGCGTCAGCATGGCGGCATCTGAATCGCTGGCAGGATTTTACCCATAATGGCACGCAAGAGCTGACTGCAGCCGATTACGTATACGCCATCAAACGCTTGGCCTCACCGCAAACAAACTGTCCGATACTCGGCATCATGTCTGACAATATCGTCGGCATGAAGCGCTTGGCGGCCAAACTGGCGCACGACCACCCTCACCCCGGCGTCGATGAATTCATCGACCTCGATCATTACACACTGCGTGGCGTTCGCCAAATCGACCGTTACACGTTACAGATTCACCTGCATGGCAAATACCCGCAATTTTCTTATTGGCTTGCCATGCCGTTTTTCGCCCCCATCCCCAGAGTAGTCGATGCGTTTTATCATCAACCCGGCATGTCGGCGCACAATTTCACCCTTGACTGGCATCCGGTCGGCACCGGTCCTTATCAACTCACGCTAATGAATCCGAACTGGCGCATGGTCTTATCACGCAACCCGAATTTTCATCACGAGCGCTATCCGAATACAGGCAGCACTGACGATGCGGCAAGAGGTCTGCTACGCGATGCTGGCAAACCATTACCGTTTATTGATGACATTGTGTTCAGCCTGGAAAAAGAAACCATCCCATACTGGAACAAATTCCTGCAAGGATATTACGATTATTCCGCCATCAGCACCGATAGTTTCAATCAAGCCATCGCCACCGATGTCAAAGGCAATCCACACGTCACGCCAGCCTTGCGCAATCAGGGTATCACGTTGAGCACCGCCACACTCCCGGTTGTCAGTTACACCGCATTCAACATGCACGACAGCACCGTTGGCGGCAATTCAATGCGAGCGCGCCAATTACGACAAGCCATTTCCATCGCCGTCAACTATGAAGAATTTATCACCATTTTTCTCAATGGGCGCGGCATCCCGGCACAATCTCCCATTCCGCCGGGAATCTTTGGTTACGACGACACGCCAGCCGACATCAATCCTGTGACCTACCATCTGGTCGACGGACATATCGAACGACGCCCAATTACCGATGCACGACGCTTGCTGGCCGAGGCCGGCTACCCAAACGGGCGCGACAGTCAAACTGGCGCACCGCTGGTGTTGTATTATGACAACACCTTTACTGGCCCCAACGCCAAAGCATACGTGGACTGGATGGTATCCCAGCTGGCCAGACTGAATATTCAGCTCATCTCGCGCAGTAGTGATTTCAATCGGTTTGAAGATAAAATCCGTCATGGCACAACGCAAATTTTTGTCGGCGGATGGAACGCAGATTACCCGGATCCGGAAAATTTTCTCGCTCTGTTCTATGGCCCGAACAGCAAGCTGTCCAGCGGTGGCGAAAACGATGCCAATTATCACAATCCGGCCTATGACGCATTGTTTGAACAAATGAAAAACATGGACAACACACCGCAACGATTTGCCATCATTCAACAAATGGTTAAAATTCTGCAGCAGGACGCGCCGTGGATGTTCGGTTATTTTCCCCGCCAATACGTTCTGCGTCAGGCATGGATTGGGCCAACCAAACCCATGCCCATCGCCAATAACACCATCAAATACATTCACCTCAATCCAGCCTTGCGCGAACAAAACCGTACTCGCTGGAACCGCCCCGTCATCTGGCCGCTGGTGGCAATCGCAATCGTCTTGCTACTGGCTGGGCTGTCCATGTGGCGCATCAAACGCCGCCGTGATGAAAGAACCGCATCATGATACGCTACCTGCTACGCCGTTTACTGTATGCCGTCCCTATTCTGCTTGGCGTCAACCTGCTCACTTTTTGCCTGTTTTTCATGGTCAACACACCAGACGACATCGCTCGCATGCATCTTGGCGTCAAACATGTCAATCATGCCGCCATCCTGAACTGGGAACACAGCCACGGATATGATCTGCCACTGTTTTACAATCGACACGAAACCAGTTGGCATACACTAACCGACACCCTGTTCGTGCACAAATCACTCAGCATGTTCACCCTTCATTTCGGGCTGTCTGACGATGGCAGGGACATCGCCCGCGAAATCCGTCAACGGGCCGGCCCCAGCCTGTCGATTGCGCTGCCAGCATTCATCATCGGGCTTGGCACCAATATCAGCCTGGCTTTGATGCTGGTATGGATGCGCGCCGGCCTGGCTGATCGTGTCGGCGTCATCATCGCCGTCGCGCTGATGTCCGTCTCCGGTCTGTTCTACATTATCGGAGGACAATTTGTCATCGCGCATCTATGGCGTTGGGTGCCCATCTCCGGGTTCGTGCCTGGCGTAGACAGTTGGCGATTCGTGTTATTACCCATTGCCATCTCGGTTATCGCTGGTATCGGCAACGGTATGCGCTGGTACCGCAGTATCTTTCTGGAAGAAATCGGCAAAGATTATGTGCGCACCGCACGTGCAAAAGGGCTGGATGAATCACGCATCCTGTTTCGTCATGTCCTGAAAAACGGGATGATTCCCATTTTAACAGGCGCAGTAGCCGTGCTGCCCCTGTTATTCATGGGTAGCTTGCTGACTGAATCATTTTTTGGCATTCCCGGACTTGGTTCGTATGTGGTCGATGCCATCCAGTCGCAAGATTTTGCTGTCGTGCGCGCCATGGTGTTCATCGGCTCGGCACTGTATCTGATTGGCTTATGGCTGACCGATATTGCTTATGGCTGGGTTGACCCGCGGGTGAGATTATCATGACCCAATGGCAACCCGTCATTTTATGGACAGATGGTCTGGCCTGGTTTGGCATCGCGCTGATGCTGATCCTGTTATTCGCCAGTCGGGCACAGATGCGCGCTGGCTGGCAACGCTTGTGGCAACACCCGCTCGCTGTGGTAAGCATGCTCATTTTACTGTGTTATGGCAGTATCGGCCTCCTCGATTCATTGCATTATCGCGTACGTCTGCCCACCATCAACAAACGGGTGCAATACAGCGTTACCGTTTACAGCGTACTCGACGCCCTGCTTACTCCATTACGAACCCACAATGAAACCAGTTACGCCGCTCCGCTGGCGCGACGGGCATTTTCCGCCACCCCGGAACGTCATGCTGGCGGCGAGGTTGTTGAAGTACGCAAACCCCTGCAACTTGGTGGACACACCCCTCCCCACGCCAGAATGGAACTTGCCCTGCGCGGTGCTTTGTATGGCGGCATCACTGGCATCGGTTTACTGCTCGCCATTGTGTTCATCATCCGTACGTTCGCTGCCCGAACAACGGCGCCAGAGCAGCACGTAGCACCCGATCCTGAGCCGAAATTCTCCTGGCCGAAATTCTCCTGGCCGAAATTTCCCTGGCCAAAATTTCCTTGGCCGAAATTTCCTTGGCGCAGTTTTTCGCTTACCCTTCTATTCTTGAGCATGCTCATTGGCAGCACCATCGAACTCGCCGGCAACTTCCACGTGTTCGGCACCAACGAAATCGGCCAGGACGTGCTATATGACAGCATCAAAAGTGTTCGGACAGGACTCATGATGGGTTGTCTTGCCACATTGGTGACATTGCCCCTGGCCGTTGGACTTGGCCTCGCAGCAGGTTATTTTGGTGGTTGGGTCGATGATCTGGTGCAATATATATACACCACACTCAATGCCATTCCTTCGGTTCTGCTGATAGCTGCCACCGTATTATTAATGCAGGGGTTCATCGAAACCCATCCGGCGATGTTTGACAGCACTGCGTCACGCAGTGATATCCGATTGCTGTTTCTATGCGTCATTCTGGGCATGACCAATTGGACCGGCTTATGCCGTATTTTGCGCGGCGAAACGTTAAAACTGCGCGAACTGGATTACGTACAGGCCGCGCGCGCGTTTGGTGTTCCGTCATGGCGCATTCTGTGGCAACACCTGCTACCCAATCTGTCTCACCTGATTCTGATTAGCCTCGTCATGGATTTTTCCGGACTGGTGCTGGCAGAAGCGGTTCTCTCCTATATCGGCGTCGGCGTCGATCCCAGCACGCACAGTTGGGGCAACATGATTAATGCCGCCCGCCTCGAACTGTCGCGCGAGCCTGTTATCTGGTGGCCGCTCATGGCTGCTTTTATCGGGATGTTTACGCTGGTGCTGGCAGCAAACCTGTTTGCCGATGCTGTGCGCGAAGCATTTGACCCACTGGCAAAACGATGACAACACAGCAACC